>JBHEMA010000084.1:0-6739 GCA_046262795.1 Candidatus Dormibacteria bacterium
GACTGGTGGCGTGCGCGCGTGCGACGCGATTACGCGCGGTTGTTGCTCGACCGCGGCGAGTGTGTCGACGTCTATCGCGACATCGACACCGCCGAATGGTTCCTGGTGCGCCGCTATGACTGAGCGCTGCTCCTCCTGGGGCCGCCGGCCGAGGGGGACCGGCGGCCTGGCAGGAAGGGAGGAGAGCTGCAAACGGATTGCCGCTCGGCGCCTCCGTCGCGACGGTGCTTCGATGCAGTGCTATGTCGAACGCCGAACGACAATTACGACGATACACATAACTGTGGTAGCTGTCAAGTGACCTTCGCGGAGCTTGCCGCCCGCTCGCACTACTCCTTCTTAGAAGGAAGCGCCTCGCCACGAGCGTTGGCGAGGAGAGCAGCGGCGCTCGACATCGCAGCCGTGGGACTCTGCGATCGCAGCGGCCTCTACGGCGCCGTTGAGTTCACGCAGGCAGCCGAAGCAGCCGGCATCAAACCGCTCATCGGCGCCGAGCTCGAACTCATCGACGGCTCGCGGTTGCGGCTGCTCGCCCGCACCCACGAGGGATACCGCCAGCTGTGTCGAGCCGTGAGCGCCGCACAACTCGCCGGCGTCAAAGGGCAGCCGCGAATACGTCTGAGTGGTCTCGAGGAGCGGGTCCTGCCACCGCGCTCCTCGAGTCGTCGACGTCTCACGGTGCCCCCGCCGACGAGACCCCGCGCACTTCGCCCGACAGCGGGGCCGTTTCCGGAAGGGTGGCCCGGGTTGCCGTCAGCCACACCGCTGGCGACGGGCGAGCCCGCGTGCGTCGATGCGAGCCAGCTGAACGGTTGCATCGCGATTGCTGGTGGCCCGCAGTCGGCGCTCGTCGATGCGCTCGTGCGCGGTGATCGACGTGCTGCATTGCGCTACGCCGAGCGGTTGCGCGAGTGCTTCGGCAAGGACCGCGCCGCGATCCTGCTGACGCATCACCTGCATCCCGCCGATCAATGGATCGCGGCTGAGTGCGCCGACATTGCGCAGCGCCTCGAGCTGCCTCTGGTCGTGAGCGCGACGCCGGTCCACGCGACAACACACGACAAACCCCTCCTCGACGTGCTCACTGCGATCCGTCACCGCACCACGCTCGATGCGGCCGCCGCGCATGGGCTGCTCCTGCCGAACAGCGAGCACCGGTTGCATGACGAGGCGACGCTGCGCGCCCGACTCAGCGCGTATCCCGGCGCCTTCGACACGGCAGCGCACATCGCGGCTGAGTGCAGCGTCTCACTCGATTTCAGTGACGTGCGTTTTCCCGGCTATCGCGTGCCTAACGGTGAGACGCCGTTCTCGGTGCTCTACGCGTTGTGTCAGGACGCGGTGCAGCGCAAGTACCACCCGATGACGCGTCAGGTGGCGGCGCGATTGCAGCGTGAGCTCGACGTCATCGAGAAGACCGGCCTCGCCGAGTTCTTTCTCATCACGTGGGACATCATGCGGTTCGCTCGCGAGCACGGCATCCCAGGGCAGGGCCGCGGTAGCGCGGCAGATTCCATCGTCGCGTACCTGCTCGGCATCACCCGCGTCGATCCCGTTGCACACGACCTGCTCTTCGAACGCTTCCTGCACGAGGACCACCAGGGCACGCCCGACATCGACATCGACTTCTCGACCGACCATCGCGAGCACGTGCTGCAGTACGTCTACGACAAGTACGGCGCCGACCGCACCGGCATGGTTGCGAATGTCGTCACGTTCCGGCCGCGCATGGCGATCCGTCAGGTCGGTGCGGCGATGGGGTTTCCTGAAACGATCCTCGACAACCTCGCCACAGGTGCCGACGGTTGGTACATGGCCAACTTGGAGGAAACGCTTTCCGCCGGAGGCATCGCCATCAAAGCGGCAGACGTCGTCAATCGCAACCATCTCCAAGAGGAACGCGTCACAGCAACGAGTCCGACGACATCCTCATTGCCATGGCGACAGTTCATTGATGTCTTGAAACGCATCGAGGGCACCCCACGCCATCTGAGCATTCACGTCGGCGGCATGCTCGTCACGGGTGAGCCACTGATCGACGTTGTCCCGGTGGAGCGTGCAACCATGCCGGGCCGCGTTGTCGTGCAGTTCGACAAGGACGACGTCGAGGATCTCGGCTTGATCAAGATGGACCTGCTCGGTCTGCGCACGTTGTCGGCGATTGCAGAGTGTCTGGAGTTGATCGATCACACGACCGGCTCACGTCCCGACCTTGATGCGCTGCCTCTCGACGATGCGCGCGTCTACGACATGATCTGCCGCGTCGACACGATCGGACTGTTCCAGATCGAGTCGCGCGCGCAGCAGCAGTCGCTGTGGCAATCGCAGCCGCGAGAGTTCAACGACCTCATCGTGCAGGTCGCGATCATCCGGCCAGGTCCGATCCAGGGCGACGCCGTGCATCCGTATCTGCGTCGACGCCAGGGCCTGGAACCGGTCACGTACCCGCATCCCAAGCTCGAACCGATCCTGAAAGAGACGCGCGGCGTCATCCTCTATCAGGAGCAGATCCTGCGCATCGTGATGGACGTTGCGGGATATACAGCCGGTGAGGCGGACCGGTTCCGTCGCGCGATGAACCGGCACCGCTCGCGGCTCGAGATGGAGGAGCTGCGCGACGACTTCATCCGTCGTTGTGTCGACCACGAGCTGGATCGCCCCGTCGCCGAACAGATCTTCAGGAGTGTCGCCGGCTTTGCAGAGTTCGGCTTCTGCAAATCGCACGCGGCTGCCTTCGCGCGGACGGCATACGAAACCGCATGGCTGCGACTCGAGTATCCGGCGCACTGGCTCTGTGCCTTGCTCAACGCACAGCCGATGGGTTTCTATGCGCCGTCGGTGCTCGTCGACGACGCCCGGCGCCACGGCGTGCAGGTGCTGCCCGTCGACGTGACGCGCAGCCGCGCGCGCTGCACGATCGAACAGGTGAGTGACAAGAGCAGCCGAGGGGCGGAACACCTGTCCGCTTTGCTCAGACAGTCCTCGGCGGGTGACGAGTCGTCACCCGCCTGCGGAACTCGCCGCGGACAGGTGTCCCGCCCCTCCGCTGCGCATTCACCTCGCTTCGGCGTGCGGCTGAGCTTCGCGTACGTGCGCGGACTGGGACCCGCAGCCCGGGCCGCATGCGAGGACGCGGTCGCGGCGGGAGCGAACACGAGCATCGAAGCGTTCTGGCGCCACACGCTGTTGCCGCGCCGCGCGATGGAGAACCTCGTGAAAATCGGCGCGTTCGACACTGTCGGCGACGGCGTGCCGCGCCGCGAGCTGTTGTGGCGCCTCAAAGAGATCGAAGAATCGCTCCCGCCGCGCCTTCGTCCACAGCGAGCCGTGGAGGAGAAGAAGGGGGAGGACATGCATTCGCGGCGAGTTCCGCAGGCGAGCGCAGCTCGCCGAGGACTGTCTGAGGAAGCGGATGCGTGTCCTCCCCCTTCTTCAACGAACAGTGGCGGAGCGTTCGGACCGCCGCGTGGTGCAGGGGCGATTGCTGGATCTCGTTTCGGCGATGCGCCGCAACAACCGCGCGACGTACGCAACGATCCGGCCGCGCCGCTCGTCGATCTTCCGGCGCCGCCACCACAGCTACCGCCGATGACCGAGCGCGAACGCGTGACCACGGAATATGCGCTGACGCAGGTGAGCACCGGCCCACATCTGGTCTCCTTCATCCGCACGCAGCTCGATGCACTCGGGTGCCTGCCCCTCGCACGTGCGCGCGAGCAAGCTGATGGCACGCGTGTGCGCATTGCGGGGCTCGTGATCACGCGACAGGCCCCGATGTCGGCGAGTGGATTCAGGTTCTTCACGCTTTCAGACGAACACGCGAACTTGGACATCGTGTTCCGCCCTGCGGTCGCACAGCGGACTCGCGATGTTGCACGTCAGCCGTTGTTGATGGTGGACGGCACACTGCAGGTGGAGAGCGGGCGCATCAATGTGCTCGTCGAGCACGTCACCGCGCTCGACGGTGATGGCAGACCGTTGCTCCGCGGCGCACCGAGCAGCAATGTTCCTGCGCCGCGCGCGCACAACTTTCGATGACGCAGTGGTGACGGCGTGACGTGGCGGTGACGCTCCCGCCTCATAGCCCCGATCGCATGTTCCCGACTCGCTCGCCTGCATACGCTCGACGCGGGGCTCAGGACAGCGATGAGCGAAGAATTTTCGAACGAACAGATTCCAACGTGGGACCCGCCGGAGCCACTGGATGGCGGCGACTCCGCGGCTGGACCCGCGCTCGACTGGCCCACGCCGGCGACGGACTGGCCCGCACCTGCGAGTGAGCCTTCAACCGTTCCGCCGCCGGCGGATGCGAATGCAGCGCCCGTTGCACCACCGGACCCGAGGACCTTTTCGCTACCGGTTGCAGATCCAACGCCTGTCGTGACACCGGCACCGTTGCCGCGCCCCTCGACGGCACCGGCGACGGGAAGCATGGTCGCAGGTGGCCCCGGCTGGAACATCAGGCGGGCGCCGCAACCGCTCCAGCCCGGCGCACCTCAGCCGGAGCCGGTGCTGCCGGTGGCGTACGATGCGCCGCCGCCGGGGGCACCACTGCCGTGGGAGCAGCCTCCGGCCAAAGCGAGCGGCACGATCCGCTACCTCTTCTTCGCTGTTGCGCTCTTCGCGATCTGTGGCGTGGCCGCCCTCGTGGTCACGGGCGTGGGACACAAGACGCATTCCATTTCGGAGCCCACGACCGTCGGGGCGCTCGCACAGGTGAACGTACCGCAACTCGACACGCTGCTAACGCAGGTTCAGGACCTCGAGCGATCCGCCGGTGCGACGAACGTCGTCGTTGCCATGTACGGCAGCGGCAACAAGGCGGGGATGATGCTGATGGTGGTGCAAAACGGGACCGTCAGTGGCGGCAGCAACAACATGCAGTCCTTCATGCGAGGCTTCTCGAGCGGCCTGGGCGCCACAGGATGGAAGCTCGACACCACCCAGCAGAGCGTCAACACCGTCAACGGCACAACGTTCGACTGCGCGCCCATGACGAGCACCCAGATGCAGGGAGTTACGTTCTCAACGTGCGCCTGGACGGAAGACGGCGTCGCGGGCGCTGTAGTCGACTTCACCGGCCTGTCACCGGCAGACACGCTCAACGAAACGGTGCAGGCGCGCAGCGCCGGGGTGCGCTGACCGCGACGCTTAGCATGGAGCAGTGAGCTCCAACGAGGACTTCAACCAGCGTCTGACGCGTTTCATCGATCGCAGGCGCATCGCGACCATCCAGATCCGCGGCGTCATCGACGGGGCAGTGCGCACAGAGGGACTCTCCAAGGTCATCGGTGCGGCGCGTCGCAACCGCCGCGTGCGCGCGGTGGTGCTGGACATCGACTCGCCCGGCGGCGGCGCCGTCGGCTCGGAGGTGTTGCACGTGGCGGTGAAACGTCTCGCCGCCGATAAACCGGTCGTGGCGTGGGTTCGCAGCACGGGCGCATCGGGCGCGTACTTCATCGCCTGCGGCGCGACGCGCATTGCGGCGTTCCCGTCGGCGATCGTGGGCTCGATTGGTGTCATCAGCATTCGTCCCATCGCTGTCGAGGCCTTGCGGCGGCTGGGCACGCGCATCGAGGTCACCAAGACAGGACCGTTCAAGGACTTGGGCGCCCCGTGGAGAGACCCCACCGACGAGGACACAGCGAAGGAGCGCGAGCTCGTCGACGCAATCTTCCGGCGCTTCACGGGCGCGGTGCGAGCGGCGCGTGGATTCGATGATTCCGCGCTCGCTCGTGTGACGACTGGCGAGGTGTGGCTCGGCACGCAGGCGCTGGAGCTGGGGCTCATCGACGCCATTGCCGAGGACGAAGATGACGCAATCGAGATGGCGCGGGACCTGGCAGGGCTGCCACACGGTCACACGGTGCGCATGGGTCCGCGGCGCAACGTGATGCAGCTGCTCGGCGTGCCGGGCGCCGGCATGGGGCCGCCCGGTGTGCGCTGGGTGGCCGAGCTCGAAGGCTGGATCGCCTCTCCGCGGCCGCGGACGTAAGCGCAGCTTTTTAACCGAGCCAGCCGGCGGCGACGTCCGTCAGCGCATGCGCGACAGCCGGCGCGGCGACGCCACCGGTGAGCATGCGGAGGCCGCCAAGTAGGACGCCGCCGGTGACGTCGAGCGGTACGGCGGCCCATCCGTACAGCGGGACGTGCATCACGCCGAACACGAGTGACGTGATGAGCAGCGCGACGTACGCGTTGTAGCGGCGCGTCAACGCGCTGAACAGCGCACCGCGTAACAGCGCCTCTTCGGTGATCGCGACCGCGATGACGACGGGCGTCCACCACGCGAGGGCGACGAGGTGCCGCGTCGCGTGGAGCGGTAAGGGCGCGCCTGCGCTCAGCCAAGCACCGAGGATCAACGCTGCGCCGGCCGAACCGACGGCAACGTCGCGGATCACGTGGTTGTTCACAGCGCGGGTGGTGACGCGGGCACCCCGCCGAGCGGCGTCGACGCCGGTTGTACCGGCAGCAGCCGCGAGGTCGGCGGTGCCCGCGTCGACAGGACCCGCGCTGCGCACAAACACGCGTGAGCGCGCGGTGATCACGGTTATCAGCGCCAATGCGCTGAATGCGAGCGCGGCTGGAAGCGAGGACGCAACGTTGGCGCCTCCGATCAACACCCGCATTGCCGTTGCCGCTAGGAGGGCGAGCATGAGCAGCGCAATCATCGACGGCGTCCGGGACGGCGGTCCGGTTCGTGTGGACGCGACGCTATGCGCACCGCGATGAGCACGCC
>JBHEMA010000085.1:0-21831 GCA_046262795.1 Candidatus Dormibacteria bacterium
CTGCTGCATCGCGTACTCACGACGCATGTCGTGGGCCGTCGGCAGCACGTGCGCGAGCGGAGGCCGGCGTACGACATAGCGATGCGAATGGTCACTCACCACATAGGTGAGGTTCGAGCGGCCCCCGGCGATCACCTCACCATGCAACTCTCCGTCGAGCGGCTCGACGTTGTCTGTCAGCCAGCGCGTGAGCGCCTCGAGATCGAGACCTGGCGGCGAGTCCACTAACCCTGCGGCGGACCGGACGGGCGCTCACGACGATGCCGGCGCACCTCGGCGACACGAAGTCGCAGCACTTCGCGTTCGAGCATCGCCGCCGCTTCGACGTTTTCGGGTTCCTTCTTCAACAGCTCCTCGGCGCGCTTGCGCGCCTCCTCGGCGCGCGACTCGTCGATCTCTTCCGCTCGCTCGGCGACGTCGGCAAGGATCACGACCTTGTCGGGCAGCACCTCGAGGAACCCGCCGGCGACGAAGACGTACTCGTCGTGTCCGTCGTTGCGTACGGTCACCTCGCCGGTCTTGAGCGGCGTCAGCAGGGGGATGTGGCGCGGGAGCACACCGATCTCGCCGTCGGCGCCAGGAACGAGCACGAAGTCGGCCTCCTGGCTGAGCGTGCGCCCCTCCGCCGTCACCATCTCGACCTGCAGTTTCGCCACTACTGCGGGCCCTCTGATTTCTCTTCCGTCTTCTCGTTCGGCTTGTCCTCGTCGCTCGTGTATTGCTTGGCGCGTTCCATCACCTCGTCGATCGTGCCCGCCATGAGGAACGCGTCCTCGGGAATGTCATCGTGCTTGCCGTCGAGAATCTCGCTGAAGCCTCGAATCGTCTCCTTCAGCGGCACGTACTTTCCCTCGCGTCCGGTGAACACCTCGGCCACGAAGAACGGCTGCGAGAGGAAGTTGCGCACCCGTCTCGCGCGCTGCACCGTCACCTTCTGGTCTTCGGACAGCTCCTCCTGCCCGAGGATGGCGATGATGTCCTGCAGCTCCTTGTACTCCTGCAGCACGCGCTTGACTCCCTGCGCCACTGCATAGTGCTCGTCACCGACGACGCGCGGGTCGAGGATGCGGCTGAACGACTCCAGTGGATCGACGGCGGGATAGATGCCCTGCTCGACCAGTGAGCGGCTCAGCGTGACGCTCGCTCCGAGGTAGTTGAAGACCGCCGCAACGGCGGGGTCGGTGAAGTCGTCCGCCGGCACGTACACCGCCTGCACCGACGTGATCGAACCGTCGCGTGTCGACGTGATGCGCTCCTGCAAATCACCGAGCTCGGTGCCGAGCGTCGGCTGATACCCGACCGCGGACGGCATGCGGCCGAGCAGCGCGGACATCTCCGCGCCGGCGAGCGTGTAGCGGAAGATGTTGTCGATGAAGAGCAGCACGTCCGCGTGCTTCTTGTCGCGGAACCATTCAGCGATGGTGAGTCCGGTCAAGCCGACACGGGCGCGCGCGCCCGGCGATTCGTTCATCTGCCCGTACACGAGCGACGTCTGCCCGATGACGCCCGATTCGGTCATCTCGCCGTAGAGCGCGGTTCCCTCGCGGGTGCGCTCTCCGACACCGGCGAACACCGAGTAGCCCTGATGTTCGCGCGCGATGTTGCGAATCATCTCCATGACGATGACGGTCTTGCCGACGCCGGCTCCGCCGAAGAGACCGATCTTCGATCCCTTGGAGAACGTGCAGACCAGATCGATGACCTTGATCCCGGTCTCGAGGATCTGCGTCTCCGTCGACTGCTCGGCGATGCTCGGAGCGCGCCTATGGATCGGCATCGTCTCTTTGGCGCCGACGTCGCCCTTGCCGTCAATCGGCTGACCGACGACGTTGAACATGCGGCCGAGCGTCTCCTCACCCACCGGTACCTGGATGGGCGCTCCCGTGGCACGCACCTCGTCGCCGCGCCGCACTCCCTCGGTCGTGTCCATGGCGATGCAGCGGACCACGCGGTTGCCGGTGTTCTGCTGCACCTCGAGGACGATCGTCTTGCGTTCCTTGCCCTCGCCGATCTCCAACTCGAGTGCTTCGAGGATCTCGGGAAGGCGCTCACCGGAAAACTCAACATCGACGACGGGTCCGATGACCTGGTCGACGGTACCGACGCCGGTTGCGGTTTTATCTGCGACTGCCATGGTGTGTCTCCTCAGGCTCCGAGTGCTGCGGCGCCGCCGACCACTTCCATCAACTCGGTCGTGATCGAGTCCTGCCGCACTTTGTTTGCCGTCAATGTGAGATCGGTGATGAGGTCGCCGGCGTTGTCGGATGCGTTGCGCATGGCGATGATCTTCGCCGCCTGCTCCGACGCGATGTTCTCGAGCACGGCGCGGTACACCTGCGCCTCGACGTAGCGCGGCAACAGCGCGTCGAGCACATCCTTGGGGTCGGGCTCGTACTCGAAGTCCGCGGCCACCTGCGCCGCGTCCTCGGGTGGCTCCACGGGGATAACTCGCTGCAGCGTCGCCACCTGACGACCGGCGCTGACGAAGTGCGCGTACACCAGGTCGACCTGGTCGGCCTCGCCGCGCTCGTACTGCTCCATGGCGACTCGTGCAGCCGGGAGCACGTCGCCCATGTGGGGCTGGTAGCCGTAGTCGCTGCGATCCGCGATGAGGTCGCGGTGCAGCCTGCGCGCGATGTCGCGCCCCTTGCGTCCAATGGTCACGACGGCGCACGGCGCCTGCGATTGGTTCATCTCGCGGAGCGCGAGTCGTATGTTGTTGCTGTTGAGCGCCCCGCTCAGCCCACGGTCCGCGGTGACGAGGATCAGCACGCGCCGCTGCACGTCGCGCACCTCGAGAAACGGGTGCTTGTACTCGGGCGTGCGCCGCATCAGCTCACTCATGATCGACGCGATCTCGTCGGAATACGGCCGCGCCGCCAGCACGCGCTCCTGTGCTCGGCGCATGCGGGCCGCCGCGACGAGCTCCATCGCCTTGGTGATCTTCTGCGTGTTCTGAACGCTGCGGATCCGGCGTCTCAGATCGCGGAGACTTGGCATCGACGACTTCTAGCTGGCGGCCATGACGACGACGGTGTCACGGGCGAGCGGGACGCATGTCCGCGCCGAGTTCCGCAGGCGGCCTCGGGCCGCCGAGGACTGTCTGAGGAAAGCGGACATGCGTCCCGCCCGCCCGTGAGCGGTATGCGTCACCCTGCCCAATCCTTCTTGAAGTCCTCGATCGCCTTGCGGAGCTTGGGCTCCGCTTCGTCCGTGATCTTCGCGTTCTCTTCGATGTCCTTCTGGATCTCTGCGTGGTCGTGATCCATGTAGCGCAGGAAGGCGTGCTCGAAGTCGCGCACACGATCGATGGGGACGTCGTCGAGGTAGCCGCGCGAGCCGCAAAAGATGCTCATGACCTGCTTGCCGAGCGGCACCGGCTGGTACTGCGGCTGCTTGAGCAACTCGGTCATACGCTGGCCACGCTCCAGGCGATCACGCGTGCGGCGGTCAAGGTCGGAAGCGAACTGTGCGAATGCAGCCAGCTCGCGGTACTGCGCCAGATCGAGGCGCAGCTGTCCGGCGACCTGTTTCATCGCGCGCGTTTGCGCGTCGCCGCCGACGCGCGACACCGACAGACCGACGTTGATCGCGGGCCGCACTCCGGCGTTGAACAGGTCCGTCTCCAGATAGATCTGCCCATCCGTGATGGAGATGACGTTCGTGGGGATGTACGCCGAGACGTCGTTCGCCTTGGTCTCGATGATGGGCAGCGCGGTGAGCGAACCCCCACCGAGCTCGTCGTTCATGCGCGCCGCACGCTCCAGCAAACGCGAGTGCAGATAGAAGACGTCACCGGGATACGCCTCGCGCGACGGCGGGCGCCGCAGCAGCAGCGACAGCTGGCGGTAGGCGTCGGCGTGCTTGCTCAGGTCGTCGTAGATGACGCAGGCGTTGCCACCCTTCTGCATGAAGTACTCGCCCATGGCGCAGCCCGCGTAGGGCGCGAGGTACTGCAGCGGTGCGGGGTCCGAGCCCGTCGCGGCGACGATGATGGTGTGCTCCATCGCGCCGAACTCCTCGAGCGTGGCGCGTACCTGCGCCACCTTCGACGCGCTCTGCCCGATGGCGACATAGATGCAGATGACCCCGGCGCCCTTCTGGTTGATGACGGCGTCCAACGCGATCGCCGTCTTGCCGGTCTGACGGTCGCCGATGATGAGCTCGCGCTGACCGCGACCGATGGGAATCATCGAGTCGATCGCCTTGATACCGGTCTGCAGGGGCGTGTCGACGTTCTTGCGCAGCATGACGCCCGGCGCGACGCGTTCGACAGGGAGCGACTGTGCCGTTTCGATTGGTCCGCGATCGTCGAGCTCGAGCCCGACCGGATTCACCACGCGGCCGACGAGCTCGTCGCCGACGGGCACCTGGGCGATGCGTCCGGTCGTACGCACGGTGTCGCCTTCCTGCAGGTGCTCGAACGCGCCCATGATCACGGCACCGACGCCGTCCTCCCGCAGGTCGAGAGCCAGCCCGAGCACCTCACCACGGCCCTGAGGTCCCGGGAAGGACAGCAGCTCACCGGCCATCGCCTCCTCGAGGCCGTAGATGCGGGCGATGCCGTCGTTGACCGACGTGATCACGCCCTCGTGCGCATCCACCACCGGAGCTTCAAAGCTCTGAATGCGCTGCTTCAGGATCTCGCCGATCTCGTCGCTTCGTATCGCCATGGTTGGTGTCGTCCCTTTCTCTACGTCGATGACTCAGGACAGCGCCGATTGGAGCTGCTGAAGATGAGTGCGGACGCTGTCGTCGATGACGTGGTCACCGACTCGAATCACGAGCCCGCCGAGAATGGAAGAGTCCTGCTGCACCGTGGAGCGCACGGAACCGCCGAACCGCTTCGACAGCGCCTCGGCGATCTGCCCCTTGAGCGTGTCGTCCAGGGGAACCGCGGTGATGATCTCCGCGCGCACCACTCCCGACTCGCGATCCGCCAATTCGTCGTAATAGGCGAGGATTTCCGGCAGGAGCACGGTCCGCCGCCGCTCGACGAGCAGGCGGGCGAGGTTGCGAGCCTGCGCCGTCGCCCCGTCGAGCAGGTCGAGCGCGAGCCGAACGCGTTGCACCAGCGGTAGACGCGGATTGCGCACCGCCTGCCCCACCTCGTCGTTCGACAGCACGTCGACGAGACCGGCGAGCTCTTTGCGCCACCCGGCAAGGTCGCCGGCGTCACGAGCGAGCTCGAAGTACGCCGAACCGTAGCGCCGCGCGATGCTGCTGACTCGTTGCATCAGTTCTGCCCGCTCCGCGCGCCTTGGCCGTCGCCCACCTTGTTGAGCGCATCCTCAATCAGCCGCTCGTGTGACTTCGAGTCGATCGCCTCACCGAGCACGCGCGCCGTCGCCTCGACCACGAGCGAGCTCACCTCCGAGCGCAGGTCCTGGATGGCACGATCGCGCTCCGATTCGATGTCCGCACGTGCACGCACGACGAGGTTCTCAGCCTCACCGCGCGCGCGATTGCGCACCTCTTCCGATTCCACGACCGCATCGCTGTGCGCCCGTTGCACGATGTCACGGGCTTGCGAGCGCGCTTCATCGAGCGTCTTCTGGACGTCCTGCTGTGCCTGCTCCAGGCGCTGCTGTGCCGCCTGCGCGGCCTTGATTCCCTCCTCGATCTCCTTCTCTCGTGCCTGCGCCGCCCGCATGATCCGCGGGTACGCGTACCGGCCGAGCACCACGATCATGAGGATGAACGCGACGATCTCGGCAAAGAAGGTGCCGTTGAACGTGAGCAGGCCGGAGTCAGCGACGAGAGGTGCCATGTGCGGGCTCAGGACACTCCGCTGGCGATGACGAAGACGAAGAAGAATCCGAGCGCGAGGTTGATGAAGTACATGCCCTCGACGAGGCCGATGATGAGGAACATCGTGACCTGCAGTCGTCCCTGCGCCTCGGGCTGACGCGCCGTCCCCTGGATGGTTGCGTTGCCGGCGAGACCGTCGCCGATGGCGGCGCCGATGGCGCCTCCTCCCAGTGCCAGCCCTGCCGCGATGAGCCCGCCCATGATGGCGAGTGCATGGTTCATGTGGTCTGTCTCCTCGATTCCGTTGCGTGTCCTGCGCCCGCGTGGTGCTCTTCCTCGAGTCCTTCGCGAGCCATCCCGAAATAAATGATGGTGAGCAGCATGAAGATGAAAGCCTGAATCGTGCCGATGAGGAACACATCGAACAGCTTCCAGACGACGAGCAGGATGATCCACAGCGGCGAGACCGCCGTGAGAATCGGTCCCGAGCCGGCGAACGCGTGGAACGCCAGCGTCAACAGGTACACCATGACGAGTCCGCCGAAGATGTTGCCGAAGAGTCGGAGCGCGAGGCTGATCGGCTTGGCGACCTCCTCGATGACGTTGAGTGGCGTGTAGATGGCGCGCGAGATCTTGCCGAGCTCGAACGGCTTCGTGTAGCGACGGAAGTATCCCTTCCAACCGAGCGCCTTCACGCTGTACCACTGCACCACGAGAATCACCGTGACCGACATGGCGAAGGTGAGGTTGACGTCCGCATTCGCCGGCACAACCGGTTGCTGCAGGGGGAAGAAGTCGAGCCAGTTGGCGATGAGGATGAACAAGAAGATCGTGCCCGCGATCGGAAGAATGAAGGTCGCGTCCTCGGCGACCATGTCGCGGATCAGCGAACGCGTGTAGCCGAGCAACAGCTCCAGCACGATCTGCAGCTTTCCGGGCGTGCCGCGACGCAACCGTGCAGCGACGCCAAGCACGATGCCGAGCGTCAGCACGATTGCAATCGCGCTCGAGATCAGCGTGTCGAGGTTGAACTGGCACCAGAACGCGTCACCGCATACCTGCACCGTCGGGTGTGTCCCGGGGATCGCCTCCTGCGCGACGAACATCATCGGCGCACCGTCGCGTTGAGCGCGGCGCCCGCCAGAGCAAGCTGCGCCACGCCCACGCCGAGGATGACGAGCCAGATGCGCGCGACGCCAAAGGCGAGGCCGATGGCGATGCCGATCATGCTGAGCGTGACGAGCCGCGCGAGGCTGGTCGCGAGAAACGGCACGGGAAGGTTGATCAAGCGTGCAGCGGCGGCCCCGTTGAGGGCCCCGAGGAGCAACCCCGCGCCGAGCGCGCCTCCCGCGAGCGGCTGACCGAATGCGAGCGCTCCCACGAGCGCTGCAGCAAACGCGAGCACGGCGCACGCCAGCGCGGCGTTGCGAACGGGACGAGCAGCCTCGACCGTCTGCGTGCCCGCGGCCATCACAAGTACCTCCGAAACAGCGCCACGACGAAGACCGACGCAGCGACGATGCCGATGAGGAGTCCGACGAGAAAGCCGATGGGACTGCTGTGCGCCAGTGCGTCGATGCCGACGCCTGCGCCTAGCGGAATCACCACTGCGAGCGCAATGGCAAGCCCAAGATTGAGCAGCTCGGCGCCCGACGGGCTGAGCGGACGAGGTCGCTCGCCTCGTCCATCACCCGGCTCGGACACTCCGCTGACCCCCGCTGTTGCGACCGCGCGTGGCGGCCAGGCGACAACTCGAAGCAATCCCGAAAGGCACCAGAAATCGGCCCACACCGAACGGCCGGACGGTATCACACCCGAACTTGTGCACGGATTGAACCGTTCCCGGCTCATTTCCGCCTGAATACAGCGTCTCAGGCGGTCTGGACGTCGGACCTCAATCTGTCTCGCCGCCGTGGTGGAGATGCGACGGCATCGCACGGTGGCCGGGGACGACGACGAAGCCCTCGTCGTCCATCTCCACCGCGTGCGCAGGATTGCGACGACGGCTGCGCCAGATCAATCCCACAAGTGAGACCACGAGCAGTGCCAGCGCCGCGTCGAGGATCTTGCGATGTCCATAGATCGACAGTGCGATGCAGCCGAGGATCCCGGTGGCCAGGTAGAAGGTGAGCGCGGTCTCGAACGGTGTCATGCCGCGCGCGAGCAGGCGGTGGTGCAGGTGACCGGCGTCCGGTTCCGTCGCCCTTCGCCCGGCGCGGCGCCGGCGGACGATCGCGTACGCGGTGTCGCTGATCGGCAGTCCCAGTGCGATGAGCGGCACCAGCAGTGACAGCCCGACGACGATCTTGGCGACGCCCAGCACGGTGAGAATGCCCAAAGCGACGCCAAGGAAGTGGCTGCCGGCGTCACCCATGAACACGCGCGCGGGCGGCAGGTTGAACACGATGAAGCCGAGGCAGCAGCCCATGATGGCGCCGCTCATCACTATCACGCCGCTCTGCACGTCACCGGGCGCCTGCAATCGGTTGATCGCGGCGAGCAAGCACACAGCCGCGACGATCGCAACGACGCCGGCAGCGACGCCATCGGCGCCGTCGAGGAAATTCACGGACACCTGCATGCCGGCGATCCACACGATCGTGACAGGCACGGCGAGCCAGCCGAGCTGCCACACGGTCGTCGCGCTCAGTCCGGGCACCGCGATGAATGTGATCACGATGCCGCTCAACGCGACGAGTGCGCCCGCGCCGACTTCGATGGCGAGCTTGCTCTGCCACGAGATGTCGAAGATGTCGTCGAGCGCCATCGCGACGGTGACTGCGAGGCAGACAGCGATGATCTGCCAACGTACCGCGATCGAGCCGCCGAAGATCCCGATGGCGACGGCAAAGCCGAGAAACATCGCGATCCCGCCGAGTCGCGGAGTCGGCTGTGGGTGGATGTGACGCTCGGCGTCATGTTCCGCAACGGCGCCGGTGCGCCGCGCGATCCAGATTGACACGGGCACCGAGATGCCGCACACGAAGCTGGCGACGAGGAACGGCGCGACCGCCGGAATCCACGGCGCCGAGTCGCCGATCATGCGGCGTTGCGATACGGCAGTGGGAAGCGCCTGCAGAGGTCCAGGCTGCGACGGCGCACGACGTCCCGGGTCGACGCGTCGTCCAGGTTGCTGAGCATCGTCGTGATGAGATCGGCGATCTCGTCCATCTCAGCCTCGCGCATGCCGCGCGACGTCACCGACGGTGTTCCGAGCCGGATGCCGTTGGGATTGAAGGGCGTGCCGCCGTGGCCGGGGAACGTGTTTGCATTCACGGTCACACCGACTTCATCGAACGCCGCCTGCACCGCGCGCCCGCGCAATCCATAGGGGCGGAGGTCGATGACCATGAGGTGATTGTCGGTGCCATCCGTTGTGAGCACGGCGCCACGTGACGTCAGGCCGCGTGCAAGCGCCGTTGCGTTGGTCACGATCTGACGAGCGTACTCACGGAATTCCGGCTGCAGGCACTGCTGCAGCATCACTGCCTTCGCCGCCATGGCGTGCGGCTGTGGCCCACCCTGGACACCGGGACAGACCGCCTTGTCGATGGCGTCGGCGTGCTGTGATTTGCACAGGACGATCGCGCCCCACGGACCGCGCATCGTCTTGTGCGTCGTGAGCGTCACGTAATCCGCGTGCGGCACCGGGCTCGGGTGCGCGCCCCCGGCGACGAGCCCGGCGAAGTGCGCCATGTCGACGAGCAGCAGCGCGCCGACCTCGTTGGCAATATCGCGGAACGCCTCGAAATCGAGGATGCGCGGATACGAGCTGTATCCCGCGACGATCATCTTCGGTTGCACCTCGCGCGCACGACTGCGCACCTCTTCCATGTCGAGGCGTCCGGTCTCCTCCGAGACGAAGTACGGCTCGAAGTGATAGATCTTCCCGCTGAAGTTCACCGGTGAGCCGTGGCTGAGATGCCCGCCCTGGTCCAGCGCCATGCCGAGGACGACGTCGCCGGGGTCGAGGGCGCTCTGGTACACGGCCATGTTGGCCTGCGTGCCGGAGTGCGGCTGTACGTTGGCGTGCTCGGCGCCGAAGAGCTGCTTGGCGCGGTCGCGGGCGAGGATCTCCACCTGGTCGACGATCTGGCAGCCGCCGTAATACCGCTTGCCCGGTGTGCCCTCAGCGTACTTGTTGTTCAGCCATGAACCGAGCGCGTCGAGCACCGCCGGCGACGCAAGGTTCTCCGAGGGGATCAGCTCGAGCGTCTCCTCCTGGCGTTCCAGCTCAGCATCGAGCAGCGCGGCGACCTCGGGGTCCATGGCGCGGACGAACGGCTTTGCGTTGAAGGCGTCGGCGGCGACCGGTTCGATGACGGCGGCGCCGCGCGCCGAATCCATTGGAAGCCCTGCGTACTCGCTCATTGACCCCTCGTCCTCATTGCTCCTCGCGCTGGCTCGGCGATGTGGGCACCCGGGCGGCGGCGAGCAACTCGCGCTCGCCGATGGGTCCCTCACGCAGGACCCGGACCGGCATGCGACTGCAGTCGATGATAGAGGAGGCTCTGCCACCAGCGGGCCCCCCGTCGAGCACGGCATCGACCTCGTGCCCGAGCGCTCGGCGCACGTCGTCCGCGGTCCGGCCGGGCTCGCCGCCATGCCGGTTGGCGCTGGTCGTCGCGAGCGGACCGGTGCGACGCAGCAGGTCGGCGAGAAGCGGATGGTCGGGGATGCGAACGCTGAGCGTGTCTCCGCTGCGGGGAATGGCGTACCGGCGCCCCCGCAACGACGCCACGATCGACACTGCTCCAGGCCAGTAGCGGTCAGCGAGGCGGCGCGCCGCAGCGTTGAACATCACCGCCTGCTCGACGTCGTCGCGTGTCGCGGCGAGCAGCGTCAGCTCCAGCCCCGCAGGGCGGTGCTTGATCGCGTAGACGCGCTCCAACGCATCGGAGCTCAGTGGATCGCACGCGAGCCCGTAGACCGTGTCCGTCGGGATGCCGACGACGCCGCCGCGCTCGATCACGAGCGCAATCTCTTCGATCTGCACGTGCATCAAACGATGTGCGCTTCGACGACGCGGTCTTGGCCGCCGAGGTCGCAATGCACGGACGTTCGCGCGCCGGCGAACCTTTCAGCAATCAATCCTGCGACGGCGGATGCGCGTCGTGGGTCCACTTCGAACAGGAGCAGCGCTCCGGCGCCCACCACGCCAGGCAGCGAGCGCAGCAGCTTCCGGTAGGCATCGAGGCCGTCAGCGCCGCCGTCGAGTGCATCGCGCGGTTCGAATTCGCGCACGTCGCGGTCGGTGGATTCGAGCTCGTCCGTTGTGATGTACGGTGGGTTGCTGACAACGACATCGACGGGTTCAGTGAGCATGTCGGCCCACGAGCCGTGGAAGAATGTGATGCGGTTCTGCACGCCGTGGCGATGGGCGTTGAGGAGGGCGACGGCGAGTGCGTCGTCGCTGATGTCGGTGGCACACGCCTGCACTGTCGTCACCTCCGCAGCGAGCGTGACCGCGATGCATCCGCTGCCTGTGCCGAGGTCGGCAATGCGCACCACGTCGTCGCCGTGTTCGCGCAGCCGACGCAGCGTCAGCTCGACGAGCGTTTCAGTTTCAGGACGCGGAATGAGCACCGACGGAGTGAGCGCGAACGCGCGGTTGTAGAACTCGCGCTCGCCGACGATGTACGCGACCGGTTCGCCCTGACCGCGACGACGCACGAGCGCACGTGCGGCCGTCAGCTCACCCTCGTGCAGCGGACGGTCGTGTTGCAGGTAGATGTCGAGACGGCGCACCCGCAGCGCGTGCGCCATGAGCAACTCCGCATCGAGGCGTGGCGACGTGCTGCCGTGCTGCGCAAGATACTCAGTGCTCAACCGAAGCACGTCGATGACCGTCCGGATTGCGACAGACACGCGCGACGTCAGGCGGCCGTGCCGGAAGCGCCGTCGCTGCCTGCATCATCGAGGAGACGGCGTGCCTGGTCCTCCTGCATCAACGGCTCGATGAGCATGTCGAGATCGCCGTCGAGCACGCGTTGGAGCTGGTGCACGGTGATATCGATGCGATGGTCGGTGATGCGCGACTGTGGGAAGTTGTAGGTGCGCACCTTCTCGCTGCGATCGCCGCTGCCGACCATGGAGCGGCGCGTTTGCGCGACCTGGGCGTGCCGCTTGGCCTCCTCCATGTCATACAGGCGCGCGCGCAGCACACGCATCGCCTTGGCACGGTTCTTGATCTGCGACTTTTCATCCTGACACGTCACGACGAGCCCGGTCGGCACGTGCGTGATGCGCACCGCCGAGTCGGTCGTGTTGACACTCTGACCTCCCGGACCCGTGCTGCGGAACACATCGATCTTGAGGTCACCCTCGTCGATGTCGACCTCGATGTCGTCGGCCTCGGGAAGCACCACGACGGAAGCGGCCGACGTGTGAATGCGCCCCTGCGCCTCGGTTTCGGGGACGCGTTGGACGCGATGCACTCCCGATTCGAACTTGAGCCGCGAATAGGCGCCGTGCCCATGCACCTCGAACACGATCTCCTTGAACCCGTGGCCCGCGGTCTCGTTCTGGTCGAGGACCTCGACGCGCCAGCGTCGACGCTCGGCATAGCGCACGTACATGCGAAAGAGGTCGGCTGCGAAGAGCGCTGCTTCGTCACCGCCCGTCCCCGCACGGATCTCGACGACGACATCGCGGTCGTCGTTCGGGTCGCGAGGCAACAGCAGCGTGCGCAACTTTTGATACGCCTCGTCGGCGACGTCACGTTCAGCACGCGCCTCCTCCTCCGCCAGAGTCACGAGGTCGCGATCCTGCTCGGAGTGCGCGAGCTCGTCGGCGTCGGCGATGCGGCGCTGCGCATCACGCCAGCGCCGCCCCGTCTCCACCACGTCGCGCAGGCGCGCCTGCTCCTGCGAGAGTCGCTGGACGCGGTCGAGGTCCTCGTATGCGTCGGGTGCACTGAGCTCACGCTCGAGCTCCGCGTACCGTGTCTCCAGCGCGTCCAGGCGCTCGTCAATACCCGGCATCACTCCTCACGGCGTCTCCAGGAGCTCGCCGACGACGGGGTCATTCGCACGCGCGGCGTCGAGGGCGGCGATCGCCACCTGTACCTGCGCATCATCGGGCTCACGCGTGCTCAGCAGCTGCGCACCGAGAATCGGCGCGAGCGCGATGCGCCCGAAGGCGGTGTGCCGGATCTTCGCGAGCGCGCGAATCACCTCGTACGAGATGGCCGCCACCAGCGGCACCAGCGCGATCTGACAGACGATGCGCACCGCGGGATGCAGCAGGCCGAGTGGCGCGAACACCACGACGCTCACAAACGCGACCACGACGATGAACCCGGTACCGCAGCGAGGATGCAGCCGGCTGGCGCGCATCACGTGCTCGACGTCGATGGGGGCGCCGTCTTCCAGCGTGTTGATCGACTTGTGCTCGGCGCCGTGGTACTCGAACAGACGCCTGATATTCGGGAGCATACCGATCAAGAGCAGGTACGCGATGAGGATGCCGGCGCGGATCGCGCCCTCGATGAGCACGCCTGTCACCGATTGCACCGGTGCGCGGTGCAGCAGTGCTCCGATGCCGAGCGGCGCGCCGATGAACAATGCGATGGCGAACACGAACGAGCCGGCCATGGCAACACGCATCGTGGTTCCGCTCAGCTGCACCTCGTCGCCGAGCTGGACACGCACCGACCACTGCAACGCGCGCATGCCGAGATGCAGCATCTCCACGAGCCCCGCGACGCCGCGCGCGAACGGCAACGCCCAGAAAGAGCTCGTGTAGACGCGCGACCGCAACAGGTCGCTGTACACGATGACCTTGCCGTCGGGACGCCGCGCAGCGACTGCGTAATGCCGCCTGCCGCGCATGAGAACGCCTTCGACGACGGCCTGCCCACCGTAGAAGAACGGCGCCGGCGGTGCGTTCACCGCATTGAGCGCGATCGTCAGCAACAGATCGCGCATGCGCGGACGGCGGGTCACGTTCGTCATGCTACCCCGCGCGAAGCGCGGCGACAGCCGTGTCTACGCCGTCGGAGCGGCGGCCTTACCGGAGCGCTGGGCTCTCCTGCGGAATCGCTCCACCTGACCGCCCGTATCCACGATTCGTTGCGTCCCCGTGAAGAACGGATGGCACACCGAGCAGACTTCCGTCTTGAGCTCCTTTTGCGTCGAGCCGGTGGTGAACGTGTTGCCGCAGAGGCAGTGCACGACCGCGTCGGTGTAGTACTCGGGATGAATGGCGGCTTTCATGGCGTGATCGAGGATACCACGCGCCTGGAACGGCCAATCCCGGGCGGGTCAGGTGACGCGGGCCACGGTCGCGTGAAGTTGCCATGGCTGACATCCGGCAACGCAGCCCGCATCCGTTCGTGTGCTGCGCGCAGCCCGATGCCGGTGGACAGGTCCACCCCACGGCGCTGCAGCACCTCGATGAGCCAGTCGTGGTCGACGTTGAGCGAGCGCCATTGCACCTGGTGCACGCCCATGTCACGGCACGCCCGCACGGTGCGCTCCATCTCGTCCGGTGCGTCGGTGAGCCCCGGGAACGTCAGCAGGTTGAGACAGACCTGTCCCCCGGCGTCGTGCATCATCCGTCCGCACCCGACGACGTCGTCAAGCGTGTACCCGACAGGACGGTAATACGCGCGGAAGGCGTTGTCGCTGAACGAGATGGCGCTTATGCGCACGCTGTTGCACCCGGCGTCGACGAGCCGGCGCAGCGACTCGGGGTTGCTGCCGTTGGTGTTGACGTGAATCGTCGCTCTCGGATGGCGGCGTCGGATCTCGCGCGTCGCATCGGCGAGCACCGCATCCCGAGTGAGCGGCTCGCCTTCGCATCCCTGGCCGAAGGAGACAATTGCGGCGTCTGCGCCGTCGAGGTGATGTGAGGCGACGTCGACCAGCTCTCGCGCGGTCGGAGCAAACCGCATGCGCGGTTGTGGAGCGGGCGCTTGGCCATCCGACTGCAACGAGATGCAACCGAGACAGTCGGCGTTGCACGCGGGAGAGGCGGGAAGCGCTGCCTCGTACCGCTGTAGAAAGGTGTTCTGGGCCGTGAAGCAGCGAAGCTGGAGCGCACACACCGACAGATGCTCGACGAGGCGGTTGCCGGGCAGGGCTGTCAGCGCACGCTCGACCGCGCTCGCGACGTCATCCGGGTTGAAGCCGCCCGGCTCCCACCATCCGAACGTATCGGTGCGCATGGCAGCGACCATCAACGTGCCGTTGTGTTCGACCACGGCGGCATAACCGAACAGCGGCAGGCGGGTGGTGCCCGCAGCAGGAGACGAAGCGGGCAGCAGAGTCCGCAGATACCCGACCGGCAGCACTGCCGCAACCGGGAACAGGTCGCTCGGCACTTCGAATGGATCTCCGTGACGTTCGGCGACCAGCGCACGCCGTCCCGGAAGGTGCATCAGGGTCGCGCCGTCGGGAATCGGGACGGCTTCGGCCAGCGTCGGGCGCACCAGGCGGTTGCCGCTGCGCGCAAGCGCGAGCACACCGCCGAGAATCTCCAACGATCCGTCCGACCGTCCGCACACCGGTTGCATGCCGACGATTCTGGCGGCAGACGCGCCGCCCTACGCCGCTTTGAGCTCGTCCGGGATCGCCGTGAGCGTGCGGATGTGTCCCCCGCGCAGGACGCGCAGGACCATGAAGCGGTCGATGGCGCTGCCGACCATCAGCTGCTGCAGGTCGCCGGTTCGCTGCACTGGATGCCCGTCGACCTCGACGATGACATCGCCGCGACGCAGTCCAGCGGCCTGGGCGGGGCTCCCGGTCACGACCTCCGCCACCTCCACCGCATCGCGCCGCCCGAGTTGCTCCGCCCAGGTGGCGGCATCGGACGGCTGGCGCCGGCGACGCCGAGGTACGCGCGTCGCACGCGTCCGTCGTGGAGGAGCGACGCGATGATGAGCTGCGTTGTCGCATTGATCGGGATCGCGAGCCCAAGGCCGACGCCGGCGACGGCGGTGTTGACGCCGACCACGTGGGCGCGGCTGTCGGCGAGCGCACCGCCTGAATTTCCTGGGTTCAGGGCGGCGTCCGTTTGGATGACGTCGTCGATGATGCGGACCTGCTCGCCGTTTCGCACGGGCAACGACCGACCGAGCGCACTCACCACGCCTGCCGTGATCGAGCCGGCGAAACCGAGCGGATTGCCGACTGCGACGACGAGCTGGCTGGGCCGGAGCTCGTTCGCGTTGCCGAGGGCTGCGGCGTGCAGGCCGCCGTGATCGGTCGTCAGGACCGCTAGGTCGGACAACGGGTCGCGTCCGCGGACGGCAAAGCCCATCTCGCGCCCGTCGGCGAGGCGCAGGCTGCCGCCGGAGCCGTGCGCGACGACGTGCGCTGAAGTCAAAAGGTAGCCGTCGCTCGAGAACGCCACCGCCGAGCCGCTGCCCATGGCGCGCTCGCCCCCGTGCCGGCCACGCGCAACGACCGTCACAGCGGCCACAGCAGGCGAAACGCGCTGTGCCACCGAGATCAGCGTGCGCGAGTACGCATCGACCAACTCCGATTCACCCGGGCGGTTGCCGGGGTCGTCGAGCCGGACCTCAGGCCACATCAGGTCCTGCGCCCCGAGCCTTTTCGACGTTGCTGAGGGCCTGACGCAGGCTCTGGATCCAGTCCGACTGATGCTGCGAAACGAGACGAACACACCACGCCAGCGCCTCACTGCGGCTGCGGGCGACTCCCGCGTCAATCAGCGTGTCGAGGACCCGGCGATCCTCCAGCCGAAGCCGCGTCATCACCGGAACGCCGAGCGTGGTGAACCGATCCTCCACCCCACCACAGCGCGCTCCCCAGGACACCTTGCGCGCAAACAGGCGCTCGGCATCGCGCGCGACGCCGATGCGAGCGTCGCGCGTCTCGCCGCGGAAGCGTGCGATGCGCGCGGAGCGAGCGGCATTGCGCGCCGCGTCGTTCGCGTCCGCGGGGACCTCGGGCTCACCGATCTCGCCGACGACCAGGATCTCGTCCCGATCGCTGCTGATCACGGGCGGGCCGCTGAAGAGATTGTCGGGAAGCCGCCCGGCGAACCAGCCGGTGAGCTCGGATTCAGAAAGCGGCGCAGGAGACGATGCTTGTCCTTTCATGAATTACATGATTACACAGAAATACGCCATCAGGCAAGATGGGGGCCGCCTCGTAACGAAGTGCGTCTCTTCCCGCTAACCGGTGCGCTCGTCGGCGTCACGTCGCAGCACGCGACGGCCTAGGCGGCGGAGCTTGTCTCTCAGGCCCAGGCCGTACTCGTTGAGCAACTCGCGCCGCCGCACGAACGTCTCGCGGTCTTGGCTGTCCATCGTGAACAGCTGCGGCTCGTTGGCATGGAGGTCGGCGATGTGCGCACGGGCAAACACCGCGAGCAAGCTCGCCGCGGGCACGGCGAAGAAGGCGCCAAGAAAGCCGCCTGCATAGACGCCCGCGAGCAGTGCGAGCAGGCTGATGAGCGCGTGGAGGCGGACGAAGCGTCCTTGGACGCGGGGAGCGACGAAATAGCCTTCGATGATGTGGATCCCGATGAAGATGCCGATGGTTTCCAGGGCGAGCGTCGGTGAGACCGTGAAAGCAAAGAGCACGCCGACCGCGCCTCCGATGAAGGCGCCGGCAAGCGGGATCAACTCGAACACGCCTGCGGCGAACCCGACAAGCAGCGAGAACGGGACGCCGATGAGCGTGCACCCCGCATAGGCAAGCAGCCCGACGAGCGCCGCGAGCACCAGCTGACCGCGGATGTACCCGCCGAAGACGGTGACGAAGGCGTCGAGCCAGAACTGGACTTCGACCCGCCACCGTGCCGGCAGTACCGCGAGGAGTCCGCGTCGGAGTGCGATGCGGTCGCGCAGCAGCCAGAACGTCGTGACGAGCGTGATGAAGATGTCGATCGCGAGGACGACCGTGAAGCTCGCTGCGTGTACGACGGTGTTACTCAGGCTCGCGCCACTTGTCTGAATCCCAAGCGTTTGCTCGATTGATCCGAGGCTGATGTTGATGCCGTGTGATGCGAGGAACTGCTGCGCCTGCTGAAATGGCTGCTGCAGCCGTGGCAAGGACTTGGAGAGCTCCTGCGCCTGCTGCACCGTCGGGACGGACAGTGCGTAGCCAATACCGCCGACGACCACGATGGTCGTCAGGATGCAGATGAGGGCGGAGACGCCTTGTGGCAGTGCCTTGCGGAGGAGGCGGTCGAGCGGCACCAGGATGAGCGCGAGGATGCCGCCGAAAAGCAGATAGAGCAGCACCGACAGCACCCCATCGACAACACCCTGGATGAGGTGGAGCAGCTGCACCACGACGAAGATCGCGATGAGGATGAATGCGTATCGCCCCCAACGCCAGAATCCGGCACGCAGCGTGTGGTCTTGCTGACGGTCTTCCTCGGCGCGCGCGCGCTGGTTCTGGTCGAGCGCGTCCTCGGCGTGCGCGCGCTCGCGCAGCTCATCAGGTCTGTTGGGCCCGCTCTCTGCGGCCGTGTCTGCCATCGCAAATTCGATGGTAGGCGCGCCGTACGCGGTTCAGGCGGCGCTCAGATCGCCTGAGATATAGAACGCCGTCAGCTAGCCGTTGATCGCCCCGTGGACCGTCACCAGTTTCCACCCCGGCGTGCCCGCGCCCTGCAGCTGCATCAGCGCCGACTCGAATGGTCCCGTGTGACCTGGCGGTGAGAAATCGACCGGACCAAGCCCCGAGTCCCAGCCGCGTGTGCTGTTGAGCGCGTTGATGAGGTTCGCCTGCGTGACGTTCTTTCCCATCTGCTGCAGCTCGTGCTCCATGATCAGACACGAAACCCATGCGGTCTGTGCATACAGGTCGACCTTGTCGTTGGGAAAGTACGTCGCCATGGCTTGGTTGAGCCGTTGCATGCCCGCCGTGTTCTGGTCGAGTGGCGTCCACGGTGTGCCGATGAACATGCCGTTGGCATTGGCGTAGCCGCCCTGTCCCGCCGTGCCTGAGTCGATGACGAGGTTGTTGAACATCTGCGGCGCGTACCCCGCGTTGCTCGCGGCTTGGAGGAAGCGGTCGAGGCTTCCGGGGTCGAGCACGAGGTGCACGTGGTTGATGCCCGCTGATTGCCACTGTGCGATCAGCTGTCCATAGTTGTTGTCGTAGATCTGCTCCATCTGCGCTCCGCCGTTCCAGAGCGCGTCGGAGCCGTATTGCTGCGCAGCACCGTTGCAGTCCTGCGTCGTGGTGGGGTCGTCAAGGCAGATCAACGCGATCTGCCCCCCACTAGCGGGCCAGTTCTGCAACCGTTCCATGAGGATGGCGCCGAGCCGGCCGTTCTGCGTTGGGGTCGGGCCGCCAACCCATACGCACCAGCACCCACTTGACGGAGCTTCGTACGCGGTCGATGCCGACTGACATTCACCGACGACCGGGACGTTGTTCTGCTGGATGTAGGACACCATCTGCTCATCGGTGAGCGGCGCGCATTCGCCGACGAAGGCAAACACCTTTTGGTCCTCCCACAGCTGCCGGTACTGCGACGCGCCGAGGTCGGGGTTGCCCTGGTCGTCAAGGATGTTCCCGCCGTCGATGTCGATCTTGCAACCGTTGACGCCACCTGCCGCGTTGACCGACTTCTCCCACGCGACGAGCGCGTGTGCCATCGAGATCGAGCGCCCGGGTCCGGTCTGCGTGATGATCGATCCCAGGTGGACGACGTTGTTCTGGCAGGCGGTGCGCGTGAGGCTCGCGGCATTGGGCACGCCTTTGCCAGCCCCGCCTCCTCCACCGCCGCCGCCGTTCTGACCCTGTTGGCCCTGCGCACCACCACTGCCGGAGGTGCCGTTGCCGATCGCGACGACGTGCTGCGACGCCGGCTTGCCCGGGTCATACATGCCGGCGACCATGACACCGCTGATCAAACCGGTACCCGCGACAGCGCCCGCGATGAGAACGGTGAACGTGCGATCTGCGCCCAGCATCTAGGGCAGATCGAGGAATGAGTTCGGTCGCGCCCGGTTGAGGCGGCCTTGCAGCGCGACCCGCCGTCGCCACCAGAGCGCGCCCAGCAAGGCCGATTCCATCAACGCCGCGAGAGCGACCACCGGCCACCGGAACGAACCGCTGCTGCCGGTTTCAGCGACCGTGGCTGACGTCGGCTGCTGTCCGGGCTTTCCGCTGCTGCCGTTAGAGCCGCCACCGAACGTGCCCGCGCCGATGAGGCCACTCGAGCTGCCGCCGAACGTGCCGCCGAGCGGCAGTGACGACAGCGATGACGACGGCAGCCCATAAGTCGTGCTGTCGAGGTTGGCGAGCGCTAGCGTGTAGGTCGTCGGCGCACTCGTGATCGGGAGGTTCGACGACGGTGACGACGGGTTCAGGTGCGGCAGGCATGACTGCACCCACTTTTGGAAATCGGATTGGGATGTGTTGCTGTTCGGCGGGTTGTTGACGCATCCGGGTGGTCCGCTCGGAATCGTCGCCGGCACGGGCATGGTCGACTGCAGCGTCACGGTGGCGGCGGTGAGCGTCGCTGCGTCCTGGTTGTTGCCGGACGACTTCTGCTCCGTGTTCGACGTGCCGCCGATCTGCAACGACTGCAGCGATGCAGGGACGACCGGCGATCCCGGAGGCAACAACTGTTGCGGTTGCGGGAACGTGAAGCTCTGTAGCTGCCGCGGCACGTTCACCGACTGACCGGACTGACCACCCTGCGCAAGGACGTTCTGTCCGTCAACGGTGAGGTCCGAGAGCGAGAGCGTTCGGCTGGAAGTCGCGCTGGACCCGCTGAGCGTCCGCTCGGTGTGCAGCTTCGCCGTCAGCGACCCGACGTGCAACGAATGATTGCTACCCGGCGGTGCGATGGTGACGTCCTGCAGCGTGCAGGAGACGTCGTCGCTCACGGCGGACGCTGTCACCTGGGCATTCGCGTTCGACGAGATGCGTCCGAACGACACGCCGAGCAAAGGCACTGACGCAGCGCCGCCTGCACCGGAGTCAGCGGTTGCATAGTTCGCACCCGCCTTCGCATCGCCGCTTGCCGCATTGACGTTCAGGAGCCCGCCGGGGTCGCTCACCGCGCCACTCGGTGCGCCGCTCACAGGTGGGTACGTCGATTCCTGGTCGCCCTGTTTCGACGCGTCCGGATAGCTGACGCTCGCATGCTCGATCGGATACTCGAGCGTCGGGTTGAAGGGATTCGCGACCTTGAGAATGGTGTTGCCCACATCGGTCGGGACTGGAATCTTCGTTTGCGCGATGCCGCTGTCGAGCCCGCTCGCGATCTGCCCCTCCTCGCGTGGGAACAGCAGACCAGGGAGCGCGTCGACGGAGTCACCAGGGTCGACCGGGGCGGCGATCGCGCCGCTCTGACCTTCGCTGATCGTCGACGTCGAGCGCGGCGCGCGAATGTCGGGGACGACGATGAAGCTGTAGCCGCCGACGTTGACCGTCAGCTCGAGGCACGACGCATTGCCGCTGGCGATGAAGGCGTCGAAGGGGTTCTGCGTCTGTGTCGCCGCCGTCGCCGCATGCACCACGGATAGAGGAGCAAGCGCAACCGGCATGACCAGCGGCGCACTCACGAGCAAACGACCAAGCCGTCTCTTCACTGCCAGACCTCCTCGTGCTGCGCGACGTGGTCGTGCAGCAGTTCCGCCACGAACTCACCCACCGGGACACCCGCGACCTGCGCGATCGTCTGCAACGCACGCCGGTCGCGCGTCGACAACGGGAGGCCGATCATCTCGACGTCGACGCGATCGAGCTCACCCTCCGCGCCGGTCCTGCGTTCGGCAGCGCGCGCGATGTCCGACGCAGGCACCACATGCCCGAGATGCAGCCCGAT
The DNA here is from genome assembly GCA_046262795.1 of Candidatus Dormibacteria bacterium. Taxonomy (GTDB): domain Bacteria; phylum Chloroflexota; class Dormibacteria; order Aeolococcales; family Aeolococcaceae; genus JAFALX01. Next base: position 21,520 of record JBHEMA010000085.1, read on the forward strand.
GAGTCGGTCTGCGATCGATTCGAGGTCGTCGGTCGGCCGCTCTTCAGCGACGACGGTTGCGACTCCTTGGTCGCGGAGCTCGCCGAGGATCGTGATCACCGACCGTGCTGTCACCGGTGACAACCCGAGGAGTGGCTCGTCCAGGAGCAGCAGACGCGGTGCAGACAGCACGCCGCGCGCGATCGCCAGCTGTCGCTGCTCGCCGCCGCTCAGCGACGACGCGTACTGACTTGTGCGCTGCTCGAGGATCGGAAAGAGCTCGAAGAGTCGAGCACGACGCGTCGCCGTGCTGCCTTTGACCTCGGCCAGCAT
>JBHEMA010000086.1:0-10948 GCA_046262795.1 Candidatus Dormibacteria bacterium
GCTTTGGCGTCGTCGTACTTCCGCCAGACTGATTCGAACCGCCCCCACCGTTTGGAGTGGTGCCCCCACCTCCGACGTTGCTGCCGCCCTGAGCGCCGCTCCCGCCTGGTGGTGGTTGAGCAGCGCCGACGGGAGCCGAACCCGTGATCGACGTGCCACCACCGCGCATGACGAGGACGACGCCGACGCCGGCACCCGCGATGAGCGCACCGACGAGCACGCCGATGCCGATCAACAACGTGGTCGGCAACTGCCGGCTGCTACCGCCCGGGCCCCCCACTCGTCTCGACCCCACTCGATGCCCGCGCCGCCGCGAACTGTGGCAGCACGATACGTCCGCGCTGACCCGTCGTCAATGACGTCTCTTCAGCACAGCGAGCGCGCTACCACGGTGGGACTGATAGTCGACATGTACGGATCGACCTTGCCGCTCCGCGCGCGCATATGATCGGTTGATGGCGCAGCCGTCCAAGGAAACCGTGGTCCGCGCGCTTGCCGCGGGTGCCGCCGCTGCGGGTGCGGTGATCTCGGCACGAGCGTTGCTGAAGCCACAACAGCGTTCATCTGAGCGGAGACTCATCGACTGGGAGGTCGTACGGCAGGTCGCGTACGAGCGCAGCGGCGAGAGCGCGCGCGGCGGCCTCGCACGAGACGACGTCACGCGGTTCAGCAGTGACTACGACGCCATGGCGGCGCAGCTCGCCCCGCTGCTCGGCGAGGTGTGCGACCAGGTGCCGTTTGCCTTACCACGCTTCGTTGCGCTCGATCGCCATGGGTTCATCGACGTCAACATCGCGATCATTCGCCGGTTGCTCGAACCGGTGGAGAAACTCCGCGCAACACTGCCCGATTCGCTGGCGACGACGCTCGGGCGTCGTGTGCTCGATCGCTACATCGGAGAGCTGCTCGGGCTCATGTCGCGACGCGTCCTCGGCCAGTACGACCCCGTGATGTCGCTGGGCGCGCCGACCGATGAAGCACTGCCCCCCGCGTCGCTGTATCTGGTGGAGCCGAATCTCATTGCCGTGCAGCGCGAACAGCGCGTCGCCGGAGAGCCGCTGCGGCGATGGATCATCCTGCACGAGCTGACGCACGCATGGCAGTTCGGGCAGCACCCATGGTTGCGCGCGCATCTGGAAGAGATCATGCGCAGCGTGCTGCTCGACACCGTGAGCACCGACGGCATGCGCTTCATGCGCTCGCAGGAGCTGCTGCAGCGCCTGCCGCACACCGTGCGCACGCAGTTGAAGACGGTGTCGCGCGTGCAAGCGGTGATGAGTGTGCTCGAGGGATACAGCAACTTCGTGATGCATCGCGTCGGTCGCAAGCACCTCGACAACGCAGACCAACTGGAGGACGCGTTGCACCGCCGGCGTGAGGACCGGACCCTGCTGGAACGGTTGGTGATGGCGCTGACCGGACTCGAATTGAAGATGCGGCAGTACGAGCTCGGCGAGCGCTTCTGTGAAGCCGTGGTCGACCAGTCAGATCTGGCGACGCTCAACCGCGTCTGGACGAGCGCCGAGGCGATGCCGTCGATGGAGGAGGTGCGCAACCCCGCGCGCTGGGTGGCCCGAACCTCCTTGACTTAGTCCCTTGACTTAGCTAAGGTGGGGGCGTGTCCGCCGTGAATGTCCACGAGGCGAAGACGCACCTGTCGCGTCTGCTCGTGGATGTCCAAGAAGGACGTGAGGTGGTCATCACCAAAGCGGGCCGTCCCGTCGCGAAGCTCGTGCCGTACGCCGGCGATAAGCCTCTCCGGCGGCCCGGCGGACTCGCCGGAAGGATCTGGATGAGCGATGACTTCGACGACGACCTGCCTGAGGACATCTTGGTCGCGTTCGAAGGCCGCGATTGAGCCTCCTCCTCGACACGCACATCATCCTCTGGTGGCTGAACGACGATCGTCGGCTCCACCCAGATGTGCGACTGAGGATTCAGGAGACGACGAATGTCCTCGTCAGCACAGCGTCCGTATGGGAAGTCTCGATCAAGCGCGGGCTCGCGAAGCTACGAGTTCCCGATGACTGGACAGATCACGTGACCGCGGATGGATTCCAGATGCTCCCCGTGCATTTACAACACGCCCGCGCGGTCGCAAAGCTACCCCCCCTCCATAGAGATCCCTTCGACCGTATGCTCATTGTCCAGGCACAGCTCGAGGGCAGCAGCATCGTGAGCCTCGACCCGAGGATTCATCGTTATGAGGTTGACGTCGTTCCCGGTCGGTGAGCCCAACAGGTTGTTATCCGGATCGAGAATGACGCGCTACTCTCTGTTGGTATGGATGAGCATCCGCAGCGCCCTGACGAACCTCAGCGAGAGGAGCGCGAACCCGACTGGAACGAGGAGGAGACCGCGCCGCCGGCCTCGAAGGAATCCGACGAGAGCGTGGCCGACGACATCGACGAGGCGTTCCAGCCCAATCCGTCGCGTGTGAAGAGCGTCCGCATCGGCGCCGGGCAGGGCTTCTACGGCGACACGCCCGACGGCGCCATCGACGTGGCGCGCAACGGCGACGTCAAGTACATCTGCTTCGACGCGCTGGCGGAGCTGACCATGGCGATCCTGCAGAAGGACCGCATGCGCAATGCCGAGGGCGGGTATACACGCGACCTGCCGGTGTTCATGCGGCGCCTCCTGCCGCTCGCGCGTGAACGCGGCATCAGGCTCATCACCAACGCGGGCGGGATGAACCCGCGCGGCGCCGCAACGAGTGTGCGCAGCGTTGCGCGAGAGCTCGGCATGCACGACCTGCGAGTTGGCGTCGTCAGCGGTGACGACATCACCTCACGCATCGACGCGTTGACAACTGACGGCGCGCGACTTGACAACATGGACACGCACGCACCGCTCGACGCTGTGCGTTCACGCGTCGTCTTCGCCGTCGCATATCTGGGCGCAGCACCGATCGTGCAGGCGCTGCAGCAGGACGCTGACGTCATCGTCACCGGGCGCGTCGCCGACGCCTCGCTGTTCGTCGCCCCGATGGTCCACGAGCTCGGCTGGTCGTTCGACGACTGGGACAAGCTGGCGGCGGGCGTCGTGCTCGGCCACCTCATGGAGTGCAGTGGTCAGGCCACCGGCGGCAACTTCAGCGGTGACTGGTGGAACATTCCGGACCTCGACCGCGTCGGATATCCGGTGTGTGAGACGCGCGACGACGGCACCGCGCTGCTGGCAAAGCCGCGCGATTCCGGCGGCCGCGTGAGCTTCGACACGGTGAAGCAGCAGCTGCTCTACGAGGTGCTCGACCCGCGTCGCTACATGAACCCCGACGTGGTCGCAGACTTCACCACCGTGCAGCTGCGTGAGGTGGAACCGGACGTCGTCGAGGTGCGTGGCGCGCGGGGTGCACCGCGACCGGACACGCTCAAGGTGATCGCCGGCTACCTCGACGGCTGGATGGGCACGGCGATGATCGGGTACTCGTGGCCCGACGCGGAGAGGAAAGCGAGGCGCGCGGCCGAGCTCATCGAGAAGCTCGCGGCGCGCGAAGGATTGGAGCCGCTGGAAACGCTCGAGGAGGTCGTGGGCGTCGACAGCCTGCACGGTGACGCGGCACCGCACGGCGACGCCAACGAGGTACTGCTGCGTCTGGCTGCGCGATTCAGCACTGAAGAAGAGGCGTCACGCTTTCCACGCGTGGCGATGCCGCTGGCGCTGAACGGTCCTCCCTTCATCGGCGGCTCTGCCGGTCCAGGCGGCGCGCGCGCATTGCTCGGCGTGTGGCCCTCGTCGGTGCCGCGACAGCTGGTGGAGGACCACGTCACCGTCGAGGTGATGAGCGCAGGCGAGTCGTCGTGAGCCGCCGCGTGCTGCTCGCCGACGTCGCGCAGGCGCGCAGCGGCGACAAGGGCGACCTCGCGAACGTCGCGCTGTTTGCACCGACAGACGCGCTCTATGACGCCTTCCGCCGCGAGGTGACGACCGATCGCGTCAAACAGCTGTTCGGTCGCTTCGTCAAGGGGGCCGTCGACCGTTACGAGGTGCCCAACGTGCGCGCGCTCAACTTTGTGCTGCACCAGGCGCTCGACGGTGGCGCCGCTCGCTCGCTGCGCAGCGATCCACTCGGCAAGTCGTACGGCTCGTTGCTGCTCCGGCTCGAGATCGAGGTGCAGGACGACGAGCTGGCCGGCCGGAGCCGGTGATGCGTGTACTCATGGCGACTGCGTTGCTCTGTGTCCTCACGGCGTGCGGTGCCGCAAACACCAACACGTCAAGCCCACCCCCGAGCAGCACCACACCGGCGGTGCCGACCCCCGGTGCGTCGGGCCCGGCAGGTGGTGGCGTCATGCTGAGCGAGCCGCAGAACGGCACGACGGTGCAGGCATCACGAGGCTCGTCCGTCACGGTCGTGCTGCACAGCACGTACTGGCACATCGGCGGCAGCAACGACCAGTCGGTCTTGCGCGCAGTGACCGGGGCGAATGCGAGTCCGTCGCCCGGGTGCGTGGCCGGCGCCGGATGCGGGACCGTCAGCGAGATGTTCATCGCCCTCGCTCAGGGAACCGCAACGATCATGGCGAATCGCGTCACGTGCGGCGAGGCGCGGCTGTGTGTCGGCCCGGAGAAGACCTACACGGTGACGGTCGTCGTCACCGGCGGATGAACGCGGCGGGAGTTGCGAGGCGGTCGCAACCCGCGTCCCGTGATGTCAGATCTTGGAGAGCACCAGCCGGCGACGCTGCTCGAACTCGGCATCGCTGATGTCGCCCTTCTGGCGCAGCGATGACAGACCTCGAATCTCGCCGAGGAGGTCGAGCAGCGGCGTGTCCGGACGTCCCAGAGACCAGCGCCCCGTCTCCTTGACGAACTCGGGACGTCGCGTGTCCCACGACTTCACGAAGTAGATCGCCTTGACGGCGGCATAGGGAATGCCGAACACTTCCATCTCGTCGAGGGCGGGGCTAACCAGGGGAAGGGTCATTCCGTACTTGCACCGGCCGGGCTCGTTGGCGAGCAGGCCTTTGAGCACCTCACCGTCCCAGAAGCGGACGGCCACCTTGCGCAGGTGGGGACGGTCGATGTCCGTCTCCAGCTCGAAGCGGTCGATGAGCACGCTCTTGATCGACGCCACCGGCACGATGGCTCGCCGGTTGTTCGACGAAGCGTCCGCGACCGTGACGGTGAAGTCCGGCTGGTCGAAATCGATGCGGGGAGCGAAGCCCTCCATGATCTCGTCGTCCTTGAAGCGGACAACGATCCGGCGCGGTATTACCCCCTCGTCCACGGGCGAGGCCATGAAGCCCTGCTCCTCCCTACGATTTGAATACGACTGGCCATCCGTGTTGGCATGGAATCCCCGCCGGAGGGCCTCTGTTGCTTAGGACGCAGGAGGCCGGGGAAACTTGCGGTCCTACGACAGAAGTCGAAGCGGTCCAGGGTCCCCGATCGAACGGAAGTGCGTTCCCCCGTTGGTATACTTCAGCGAGCCGGCGCACGGGTCCCCTACCACGCCGCGTGGAGGCTGACGACACGACCGAGCGACCGACCCCTGAGAACGCCGCGCCCGCGAACGATGACGTCGCGCTGGTGAAGGCGTACCTCGACGGCGACGCCTCAGCTTTCGATGTCCTCTTCAGCCGCTATCACCCGCGCGTCCGGGCAATCACGATGCGCTACGTCGGCGACGAGCACGCCGCCGAGGACCTGGTGCAGGAGACGTTCTTCAATGTCCTGCGGTCGCTGAACCGGGTCGACGAGAGCTTCAACTTCGGCGCCTGGGTGCACCGCATCGCGGTGAACATCTGCCAGGACGAGCTGCGGCGTCGCAACCGCCGCGCTGTGCACGTCGACACCAGCAGCGCCGATCCCGAAGAGGCAATGCTGCACGTCGCCGACAAGGACCGGCACGGCAGTCCCGAGCACGCGCTCGACGCGACCTACCTGCGACAGCTCGTGTGGGAGGTGTCGAAAAAGCTCCCCGAACGCCAGCGCATGGTGCTCACACTGCGCGAGCTGCAGGGGTTGTCGTACGCGTCCATCGCCCACGTGATGGGGATCAGCGATGCGGCCGTCGAGACGCTTTTGCATCGCGCGCGCAAACGCTTCAAGGAGGAGTACCTCCTGCTCGAGAGCCCGAAGGAAGAGCGGCCCGGTTGCGCGACGCTGGCCTACCTGCTCGTCACCGTGGGGCGCGCCAACCTGCGAGCCGACCAGAAGCAGACGGTGATCGAGCACCTCGAGGGCTGCGAGTACTGCCAGGAGCAGTTCCTTCCTGACGTCGAGGTGAGCGAGGAGGATTCGCTGGCCACGATGTCCGGCGCCGGTCCCCTCCTCTGACCGCGCCGCCGCGAGTCGTCTGCGCACCGAATGCCTTCAAGGGAAGCCTCACCGCCGCAGAGGCGGCATCGGCCATGTCGGAGGGCGTCACTCAGGCGGGTGGCGAGCCGGTGCTGCTGCCGGTCGCGGACGGCGGCGACGGCACCCTCGACGTCCTGCTGAGCGACGCCGCGCCGCGGGCGCGCGTGTCTCGCGTTGCCGTGACGGGTCCGCTCGGTGAGCCGGTTGCAGCGCGGCTCGGCCACATCGACCGCACCGCGGTGGTGGAGCTCGCGGAAGCCAGCGGGCTGCGCTTGATCAGCGGCCGCTTGCATCCGATGCGCGCGACGTCGCGCGGGCTCGGCGAGCTCATCGCGGCTGCACTCGACGAGGAGCCGGAACGGATCCTTGTCGGCGTCGGCGGCAGCGCCTGCACCGACGGCGGCGCCGGCATGCTGCAGGCGCTCGGTGCGCGGCTGCTCGACGGCGACGGCCGTGAAATCGGAGCGGGCGGCGGCGCGCTGCGGCGGCTCGCGCGCATCGACATGGGCGAGATGCATCCGGCGCTCGAGCACGTGCGTATCGACGTCGCCTCCGACGTACGCAACCCACTCCTGGGACCGAACGGAGCCGCCTACGTCTTCGCGCCGCAGAAGGGAGCCACGGCCGAGGACGTGCAGCGACTCGAAGAAGGGCTGGCCCGGTTGGCCGCGGTCGCCGAGCGTGACTCGGCCTCCGGCCGCTATGCGTCGCTGCCCGGTGCCGGGGCCGCCGGCGGATGCGGCTTCGCACTCGCACTGATCGGCGCGCACCTCTATCCCGGAGCGGCGCTCGTGTGTGACGTCATCGGGCTTGATGCACTGCTGCACGGCGCGGCACTTGTGCTGACCGGCGAGGGACAGCTCGATCAGCAGACCGCTTCCGGCAAGGCGCCGGCAGAGGTGGCCACGCGCGCGGCGCGAGCGGGCCTGCGCTGCGTCGCCATCGCGGGTGAGGTGATCGACCCGATGGGATCGCTCTTCACGGGCGCTATCTCGCTGGTCGAGATCGCCGGTGAGCTCGACCCCTTTCTGCACGCGCATGCGCTGGTGCGCGGCGCGGCCTACCGCGCGGTCGAGTTGTTCCTACCTCGTCGATGAACGACGGCGGATCCTGATCCCCTCGTGATTCAGTAGATAGGAGTGAGCCACTCCGCGTACTTGCGGTTGCGCCCGCGTACCGCGTCTACGTAGACCTCCTGCATCCGCAGTGTCAGCGGCCCCGGTTCACCGTCACCGATGCGACGCCGATCGATTTCGATGACGGGCGCGACCTGCGCCCCGGTGCCGACCAGGAAGACCTCGTCGGCGACGTAGAGCTCGGTGCGGTCAATGGAACGCTCGACCACCTCGAGTCCCATCTCCTCGCGCGCGAGGTGCATGACGCTCGCCCGTGTGATGCCCTCGAGGATGTTGTCTGACGGCGGTGGCGTGATGATCTGACCGCGGCGAACGAGGAAGATGTTCTCGCCGCTGCCCTCGCTGACGTGGCCGTCGTGCGTGAGCAGGATCGCCTCGTCGAAGCCGTGTTCGAGCGCCTCGCTCTTGGCCAGCGCAGAGTTGACGTAGAGCCCGGTGCACTTCGTGCGCACCGGCGCCATGGTGTCGTCGATCCGCCGCCAGGTGGACACGATGCAGCGAATGCCCTCGGTGCCGATGTAGTTGCCCATCGCGGTCGTGACGATGCCGATGGCGTCGGGCACATCGTGCAGCTTCACGCCGATGATCTCGGCCGACTTGAAGCACAGCGGCCGGATGTACGAATCGGCGTGAAAGTCGTTGCGACGCAGCAGGTCGCGCGAGATCTCGCACAGCTGCTCGACGCTGTACGGAATCTTCATCTGCAGCGCGCGAGCGTTGTCGTGAAAGCGCTCAAAGTGCTCCGGCATGCGCAGCGCATACAGCTGGTTCTCGGACGGATTCCAGTACGCGCGAATGCCCTCGAAGATGCCGGTGCCGTAGTTGAGCCCGTGCGTCAGCAGTCCGACCTTGGCATCGGCGTAACGCGTGAACTCGCCATTGAAGAACACCCACGACGCGTCTCGACTGGTTGCGGCGTCCTGAATCGCCGGAGCGGTCTGGGTCATGCTTTCCCACAGCGTACATCGCCGATGGGTGGTTCCGGTAGGACGAATCGATGGCGTCGAGCGCACCATCATTCGCCTCTGTTATGCTCGAAATCGATCAGCCCTGGCTGGGACGTTCGCGCCTATGTGGCGCTCGAAACGTCGCGCGGGGGCGGTGCAAGAAGGTGGAGGTGCCATGACCGACGTAGTGAACGCCCCGGCGTCTCGTTCCGAGGGCCGTGCAACCGCAACGCTGAGCATAGGGTTGCCGCCCGCTCGTTCGATTCGGTGGAACCCCTCCCCTGCGGAGCTGCGTGACCTGACGTCGCGCATGCCCAACGCCAAGCACACGGAATTCGACAACTACAACGTGCAGACGCGTGTCGTCTCACGCAGCAAGGCAAGCACGTACGTCGTCACCGATCATCCCGAGCAGCACACCGACCAGACGGTGAGCCGCGAGGAAGGGCGCCGCATCGCCGAGCGTCAGGACGAGTACATCCGCAACCAGGACATGCTGGTCATCGACGGCTACATCGGCAACGATCCCGACCATCGCGTCCGCGCGCGCCTCTATATCGAAGCCGCGAACGCCAACATCGCGGGTATGCAGCGCTGGCTCTACTTCGAGCCGGACAACGCGGGTGAGAACTGGAACCCGACGCTGACAATCATCTACACGCCCAACCTCGCGGCGCCGGGCTACCCGGCCGACCGGGTCATCTCCGTCGACCTCGAAGCCGGCGTGACGCGCGTGCTCAACAGCGACTATTTCGGCGAGTCGAAGAAGGGTGGGCTGCGCATGTGGAACAAGCTCACCTACGACCGCGGCGGGCTCTCGCTGCACGCCGGGTGCAAGGTGGTCCCGACGCAGCGCGGCGAGCAGGCGATGCTCATCATTGGCCTGTCGGGCACCGGTAAGACGACAACCACATTCACGCGGCAGAATGAGAGCAAGCCGGTGCAGGACGACTTTGTCGCGCTGTACCCGGGTGGCCGCATCGTTGCCACCGAGAACGGCTGCTTCGCGAAGACGTTCGGACTTGATCCGAAGTTCGAACCGACGATTCACGGCGCGGTGTGCAAGCCCGAGGCGTACCTCGAGAACGTGTCGCAGGATGCGCAGGGCAAGATCGATTTCTTCGACACCTCGTACACGCAGAACGGACGCGCGGTGTTCCGCATGGAGGCGCTCGGCTGGCACAAGGACGCGCGCGAGGTGAAGGCGGTCGACCACCTGCTCATCCTCAACCGCAACGAGAACATCATCCCCGCAGTGGCGCGCCTCAATCGGGCTCAGGCGGCGCTGTACTTCATGCTCGGCGAGACGCAGGGCACGAGTGCCGGTGGCAAGGACGAGGAGGGCAAGTTCCTCCGCGTGCCGGGCACCAACCCGTTCTTCCCACTGCTGCATTCGCACCAGGGCAACCGCTTCCTCGAGCTGCTCGATTCGTGCAACTTCGAGGTGTACCTGCTGAACACAGGCCGCATCGGCGGCAAGGACGGCGACGAGCGCAGCAAGAAGGTGTCGATTCCCTACTCGAGCGCCGTGGTCAAGGCGATCGCCGAGGGCACGATCGAGTGGGAACGTGACCCCGACTTCGGCTACGAGGTGGCGACACGCGTGCCGGACCTCGATGACCCGGAGATCCTGCAGCCGCGCAAGCTGTACGAGCGTCAGGGGCGCGGCGAGGAGTATCGCGACATCGTCGAGCGCTTGAAGGGCGAGCGTCGCTCGTATCTGCAAAAGTTCCCTGGGCTGCGCGACGAGATCATCAACGCCGTCGCGTAGCGGCGGCGTGCAGCGTTCGGGTGGGTCCTGCCGTCGGAGGGAACCCTCCCCGGCCTCGCTCCTCGTAAATCGCTTCGGCCGGCGCTGCCCCCTGCGACGTCACCCACCCGAACGGTGTAACGCATGAGCGCTGTCACGAAGGCGCCGGATGACGTCGTGAGCGTGCAGGTCAATGCAAACCCGAGGCGCGTCTATCAGCTCGTCGCCGACATCACCAACATGCCGCGGTGGTCCCCGGAGACGATTCGCACGCGCTGGATCAAGGGAGCCACAGAACCCGCGGTTGGTGCGCGTTTTCGTGGCACCAACAAGTGGCACTTCATCCGCTGGACCACCACCGTGGAGATCGAGGTTGCTGATCCGGGACGCGAGTTCACGTTCTGCACTGTGCTCGAGGGGGGCAAGCGGACGCGCTGGAGCTACACGTTCGAGCCGAAGGACGGTGGCACGCTGGTCAGCGAGTCACGGACCCGGTTGAGCATCGCGCCCATCCGTGGCAACTTCGACCGCCTCTTCATGCGAGGTCACCAGGAAGACTTCAAGCACGGCATGCGCACGACACTCGAGCGCATCAAGGCGGCAGCGGAGCAATCGACGCCGGGTCAGTAGTACGATCTGCGCCGCATTCGGAAGGGACGACCACACAAGGAAGGTTGTGGCGATGGTTTTCGGAAATGCGGTGCGCGTTGCGCCCGCAGTGCTGGCTGCGCTGCTGTTGACGCCCACCTTCCACGCCGCGGCGGCGCCCACGGCCCCATCGCGGGCTGAGGCCGCACACACACTCGGCC
>JBHEMA010000087.1:0-8362 GCA_046262795.1 Candidatus Dormibacteria bacterium
TCCCGGCGTTGCCGCACAGGCACTCGGTATCGCGCAGGGCGCCCTCGACTACGCGGTTGGGTATGCCAGGGAGCGCAAGCAGTTCGGCAAATCGATCGCCGACTTCCAGGGCATCCAGTTCATGGTTGCGGACATGGAAGCGCAGACTGCAGCAGCACGCGCGCTTGTCTACCAAGCGTCGCAGCTCATCGACGACAAGAGCCCCGAGGTGACGCATCACGCCGCCATCGCCAAGCTCCTCGCGGGCGATGCGGCGATGAAGGTGACGACCGACGCGGTGCAGATCCTCGGCGGCTATGGCTACGTCAACGAGTACCCCGTCGAGCGCATGATGCGCGACGCCAAGATCACTCAGATCTACGAGGGCACACAGCAGATTCAACGTGTCGTGATCGCGCGCGATCTGCTGCGCGCCTGATCACAGCGTAACGACGATCTTCCCCAGAGCCTCGCGACGCTCGATCGCACGCAGCGCATCCGCCGCGCGCTCCAAGGGATAGGTTGCGCCGACGATCGGCGCGATGTCGCCACGCTCGATCATGACGTCGAGCGCATCCTGCGTTGCCGCGAACAGCGAGGGCTCGACGGCGAGGAACGCGCCCCATGCCGCGCCGACGATGTCGATGTTGCGGAACAGGACACGATTGACCTGCACCGACGGAATCCGTCCCTCGGTGAACCCGACCACGACCAGACGTCCCTCTGGCGCGAGGCAGCGCAGACTCTCGTCGAAGCGGTCGCCACCGACAGGGTCGACGATGATGTCGGCGCCACGGCCGTCGGTGCGTGCACGCAACTCCTCTGACCATTTCGTACGCGTGTCGACGACGTCGTGCGCGCCCGCGGCGCGCGCGAGCTCAGCTTTGCGATCACTGCTGACAACTGCGATGACGTGTGCGCCGAGCGCGCGCGCCACCTGCAACGTCGCCGTACCGAGACCACCCGCGGCGCCGTGCACGGCAACCGTGTCGCCTTGCCGTACGCGACCGCGCCGTGCAAGCGCGAAGTACGCCGTGTGATGGTTCATGATGAAGCCGCCGGCTTGCTCCATCGTCAGTGCTCCGCGAATGCGTCGCGTGAGCGCTGCGTCCGCGGCTACTCGTTCCGCGAACCCACCGAGCAGCGTCATCGCCATCACGCGGTCGCCGGCGCTGAAACCACTGTCGTCGGGTGCGCTGCGCACGGTTCCCGCCGCCTCCACCCCCGGAATGAACGGCAGCGGCGGTTTCGTCTGGTACAGGCCGCGGCTCATGAGCAGATCCGGAAAGCTCACACCGCTTGCGGCGACGTCGATGACGATGCGGCCGTCGCTGTTCGGCGCGTCGGCGTCGGCCGGCTCCAGCGCGTCCGGACCTTCGAGTCGCGTCATCTGCTGCGCGCGCACAGGTGCGCTACCCTAGCAGCCACCTCCCGGTAGCCCGTTCATCTCACTCAACGTTCCAGCAAAGGGGGTCGCCAGGTGCTCCAGCACGGGGCACGAGGTCACGCTCAGCACGCCAGGGCGTACACGCGTTCGCCCCACCACTCAGCAGACTGAGGAAGCACTGTGTCGTCCACCACGCGCCGGAGGCGCTCCCGCTACGACCTCATGCCGCACTGGCTCACGCGCAAGCGTGCCGTGCTGCTCGCGGTCGCGCTCGTCGTCATCGGCGTCGGTCAATACGGAGTCCGGCTTGCGTTCGCGCTGGGTCATGCGTTTCACACGAATCCCATCACGGCGATCGTGGGCGCGGCGGGCGGTGGCAACGGGTCATCCGTCGACAAGGCGCGGCAGAACCTGCAACGGGTCAACATCGCCGTGTACGGGTACGGCGGCAACGGGCACGACGGCGCCTTTCTCAGCGATTCGATCATGCTCATATCGATCCAGCCACAACCGAACGGGCCGCCGCAGGTTGCGGAGATCTCAATCCCACGTGACTGGTACGTCCCCATCCAACTCTCCACGTCGCGAACCACGTACGCGCGCATCAACGAGGCGTACTCCGATGGGATGACGGGCGAGGGGCCGGTGAATCCGTCGCAAGAGAATGCCGGCGCGGCCGTTGCCGACCCGACGCTCACGCATCTGCTCGGCGTCAACATCGATCACTTCGTCGGCGTGGACTTCCAGGCGTTCAAAGAGGCGGTGGACGCGGTCGGTGGTGTCGACGTCAACGTGCCGGCGACATTCACCGACTATCAGTACCCGCATGGCGAGTGCGACCAGGGCGACTGCGCCTATACCACGGTGCACTTCAAAGCAGGCATGCAGCATATGAACGGGGCCACGGCACTGCAGTTCGCGCGCTCGCGCCACGGTGACAATGGCGAGGGTTCTGACTTTGCGCGCAGCCGCCGGCAACAGCTGGTCGTTGCAGCGCTCAAGCAGAAGGCGGAGAGCGCCGGGGGGATCGGCAGTCTCCCCGGGCTGATCAACTCACTCGGCGACAACGTGCTCACCGACCTGCAGATCGGCGACGCCGAATCGCTGTACGGCCTGGTACAGAACCTCGACACGAAAACGATCGAGCACGTCAGCCTCGACGACTCCAACTTCTTATATGAATGTGGCTACCCGCAGAACTGCGGAGCGGCGTACCTGTACGCGCACGACCGCACCTCGCAGTCGCTCACGCACTTCATCCAGAACGTCTTTCCCAATCCGCAGGCGATGGCCGAGCAGGCGCCGGTGACCTTCATCGACGCGAGCGGCCGCGGCGCCGGCGCGTCGGGACGCTGGGCGGCGCTCATGGCGATGCTGGGGTTCAAGACGGCTGACGGCGACACGCAAGCGCGGCAGACTGCGACGCAGGTCATCGATACCACCGGCGGAAAGGGAGCGAAAACCGCAGCATGGCTGGCCTCATACTTCGGTGTATCGGTCACAACGCGGAAGCCGGCACCCGCGACGCCAGGCGCGGCGCCACCAGCCGGCAAGATCACCGTGATCCTCGGCACCACGGAGGAGAAAGCCTTTCTCGGCAACCCCGGAGTTGGCAGCTGAGGTTGCTGCGGAGCAGCCGATGAGGATCGGCATTCTCACGGGCGGAGGCGACGCCTCTGGGCTCAACGCCGCGATTCGGGCAGTGGGACGCCGTGCCCTGGTCGAGGGCCACACGATGATCGGCATCCGCAACGGGTGGGCCGGCCTGCTTGGCGACGGTGACACGATCGAGATGGAGCGCCCGCTCTTCTCGGGCATTCTCCAGCTCGGCGGGACTGTCCTTGGCAGCTCACGCGTCAATCCGATGAAGCGCGAGGGCGGCCAGGAAGAGGTGTTGCGCAACCTGCGCGGGCACGGGTTGCAAGCGCTCGTCACGATCGGTGGCGACGACACCCTGTCGGTTGCGTCGTGGTTGGCCGAACACGGAGGGCCGGTCGTCGGTGTGCCCAAGACGATGGACAACGACCTCAGCGTCACCGATTACTGCATCGGATTCGACAGTGCGGTGAGCGTGGTCACCGAGGCGCTGGACCGCCTGCACACGACGGCGACGTCACATCACCGCGTGATGGTCTGCGAGGTGATGGGGCGCGACACCGGCTGGGTCGCGATGATGGGCGGCATCGCCGGCGGCGCTGACATGATCATCATCCCCGAGTTTCCCGTCAGCGTCGACGAGGTGGTGGAGCATCTCAACAAGCGGCAGTCCGCGGGCAGCGATTTCAGCATCATCGTCGTCGCCGAAGGTGTCGAGATGCAGGGGTTGCAGTCGAAGGACGCAACCGACGGAGCGCGCGACGCCTTCGGTCACGTGCAATTGAGCAGGCGCGGTGTCGGCGAATCGCTGGCGCGCATCATCGAGGAACGCACGGGTCACGAGACCCGAGCGACCGTCCTCGGGCACGTGCAACGCGGTGGCTCACCGTCCGCGTATGACCGCATCTGGGCGACGCGCGTCGGCAATGCCGCGTACGACCTCGTGCTCGCGCAACGCTGGGGCGAGATGCCGGTCGTGCGCTGCGGCGCCGTCGAGGTGGCGCGCATCTCCGACGTGGTTGCCGAGCAGCGACGTGTGCCGCGCGACTTATACGAGTTGGGGCAAGTCTTTTACTGATAGCGCATAGACGCTGAGATCGGCGGAAAACAGTGGCGCTACTGGCGCCAAGCCGCGGGCGACGTGGCGTCGAAGTCGAGCCCGGACGTCACCTGCACGGGTGCCTTCGGCGTCGCGCCTGCCGCGCCTGCGATCCACCACAGTTGAAAATGGCCCGTCGCATCAGCCGGGGCGAGGTACGTCAGGCCGCTGCCATCCGGCGCCCACGAGGGGGAGGCGCACAGGCAACCACCGACGAGCGTCTTCGGAGTCCCGAGCTTCGTCCCGGTCAGGGTTGCAATCTTCACGGACGTGCTCTGCAACCCCGTCCCGTTGGTGCAGATCATCGCCACCATCGTTCCGTCAGGTGACAGCGCCGGTTGCGCGCAGTCATCTGTTGGATCCGTGAGATACACCGGTGTCGCCAGGGGCTTCGTTTGGATCGCGAGGCGCGACTCGATGTTGTTTCCGTTGAGGTTGTACTTCGCATAGAGCAGGTTGCCGTTGCTCAGCGGGACGACCTCGACGTCGCCACCTGTGTAGCTGAAGGGGTCGGTCTGCTGCTTCGCAGCGAGATTGCCGGTCATCGACCCCTTCCAGATGGCGAGCTCGATCTCGTAGCTGGACGTCGATTTCGGGGCGTCGTAGCTCACATACACGGTGCCGTCGGAGGTCACCCGAGGCCAGAACATCCAATGATTGAGCTGCAGCGTGTTGCTCTTGGTCTGGTTGTGGCTCAGCTGCTGGATGATTTGTCCGCTGTCACTGACGAGGTAGACCTCGGAGTACGCGTCGGTGCGGGCGACGGCGACGACGTTCGACGTGCCCGGGACGATTGCGGGCTGGATCCACGCACCCTTGTTGCTCGGCATGTGGAGGTCGGTGAAGGTGCCGTTGCGCATCGCGTAGAGGTTGCCGTTCGCCGAGAGAAATAGCGTTCCCGGCAGCACCACCGCGGGCTTCACCTGTGTCGGCGTCGACGCCTGCGCCACCCTTGTCTGCCGCGATGCGAAGAAGCGGTTCACCCCGAAGGCGAACGCTGCCATCAGCGCGAGCATGATCAGCACCGTGAGCGCGCGCCTCATGACTCGGGGAAGTACTTGTGCACCTCGGGCAGGATCAGGTCCCAGTTGGGCAGCAGGACATCCTGGCCGCCGATCGTTGAGCTGCTCGTGTACGGCGGCAGCAGGATGACCTGGTTGACGTTCTGCAGCTGGATGTCACTCGCGACCGGCAGCAGCGTCGCGACCTGACCGATCGACATGTCGGTGTTGAAGTCGTTCGCCATCGCGTCCGAAACCGCGGGGAGGTCGCTGATGCCGAGCAGCTTTGCCTTGCTGCGCAGTGCCAACAGCACCTGCTGCTGACGCTGTGAGCGGCCGAAGTCACTGCGCAGATCGCCGTGCCGGCTGCGCACGTACTCGAGTGCCTGATAGCCGTCCATGTGCTGCGGTCCCGGGAGCACGGCGACCCGCTGGTAGTCGTACGGGTTGTTACCGGTGACATCCTTCGGATAGAAGTCGTCGAGCACGGGATTGGTCGCGACGACGTCGACACCGCCGACCTTGTTGATGAGGTTGACGAGGCCGAGAAGCCCGATCCAGGCGTAGTGGTCGATGTGCACGCCGAAGTCGTTCTCGACCGTCGTGACCGCTGCGTCAGCCTTGCCGTACGAATAGGCGTAATCGATCTTCGCGCTGCCGCCCGTCGAGAGCGGTACATAGAGATCGCGCGGAATCGACAGCATCGTCACCTGCTTGGTCTGCGGATTGATGCGCGTGAGGATCATCGACTGCGTCAGGATCTGGCCACCGAACTTCGAGTCGTTGTCGGACCCGAGCAGCAGCACGGTGAACGGCTGGCTGGTCGACGCATCCGGTTGCGCGTTGTTGTTCGGATTTGCACTCGTTCCCGCTGGAGGGCTCTGCGCCGAACGGTTGATCGTGTGCCCGGTCGTCTGAAACGCCGTGACGATGGCGGGAAAAAAGTAGGCAAGCGCTCCCGCAGCGCCGGACGCGCCGAAGCCGAGGACGACGACCAGTGCCATTGCGATTCGCCATCCCCATCCCCTGCGCCGGCGGTAGGCGGACGCCCGCCTCCGTCGTTGGCTCACCGGCGCATTAAACCCATCACCCTCCTTGCGGGGCCCTTACGACCTCCGGGCTACACTCGTTCGCATGAGCGATACGCAGATCGCAGCGCGCCTTGCGGATGGCGACGTTCGAGCCCTCGCGCGTGCGATCCGCATGGTCGAGGATCGCGATCCCGCGATCTACAGCGTGCTGCAGCAGGTCCGTACACAGACCGGCAACGCCCACATCGTCGGCGTCACGGGGCCACCCGGCAGCGGCAAGAGCACCCTCTGCGATCAGTTGATCGCGCGCTGGCGGAAGGACGGCCATGGCGTCGGCGTGATCGCCGTCGACCCCTCGAGCCCGTTCAGCGGCGGAGCGATTCTCGGTGATCGCGTCCGCATGCAGCGCCACGCCACCGATTCGGGCGTCTTCATCCGCAGCATGGCGGCGCGAGGCCATCTCGGCGGCCTCGCAGCCGCGGCACGGGAGGCGGTCCGGCTGCTCGACGCATCGGGCCGGGATCGGTGCCTGCTCGAAACGGTGGGTGTCGGTCAGTCCGAGCTGGAGGTGATGCAGGCGGCGGACACTGTGATCGTCGTGACCACACCGGCCAGCGGTGATGCCGTTCAGATCATCAAGGCCGGCATCCTCGAGATCGCCGACGTCTTCGTCGTGAACAAGGCGGACCTTCCGGGCGCCGCAAAGATCTACCGCGATCTCAAGGATCTGGTTCGGCAGACCAAAGCCCACGCCGGGTGGGTGCCACCCGTCATCCAGGTGTCGGCCCAGACCGGGCTCGGGCTTGACGAGCTGCTCCAGGAGCTCGACCACCACCACGCGGTGATCGAGGCCAGCGGCGATCTGGAAGAGCGGCGGCGGGCCCGGGTGCGTGCCGAGGTCGAGGCAATCGTCGTCGAGCGCGCTGCAGAGCGGGCCCGGGCCGCGTTCCATGACGAGACAATGCATGCAGCCCTCGAGGGCGACCTTCGCGAGGTGGATCCCTACGCGCTCGCCGAGCGGATCCTCGACGGCAACGGCAGCTCGAAGTCGATAACCGGCGACGGCAGAAGAGGACACTGATGGCACAGACGATCGACCGCCCGGGTACCGAATCCGCCGACGCACCCCAGCCGACGGAGCCGGCTGCGCACGTGCATCGCGCTCCTGACGCGCCGCACACGGATGGCACGCCGAAGGTGCCGCCGGACACGCTCGGCGGCATCCCGCTGCCTGCGTATTACCGGCCGGGCGACGTCAGCCTCGACGTGGAACGCGATCTGGGTGAACCGGGCTCGTACCCCTACACGCGCGGTGTGCACCGCACCATGTACCGCGACAAGGTGTGGACGATGCGGCAGTTTGCCGGCTTCGGCAGCGCCGCGGAGACGAACGCTCGCTATCGCTTCCTGCTGTCGCAGGGCCAGGGCGGCCTGTCGGTGGCCTTCGACATGCCGACGCTGATGGGCCACGATTCCGACGCGCCCGAATCCCTCGGCGAGGTCGGTCGCTGCGGCGTCGCCGTCGACTCGCTCGACGACATGCTCGTGCTCTTCCGTGAGATCGACCTCGGCGTCATCACCACGTCGATGACGATCAACTCGCCGGCGCCGATTCTGTTCGCGATGTACCTCGGAGTCGCCGAGGAGACCGGAGTGCCCATGCCGAAGCTGGGGGGCACGCTGCAGAACGACATCCTCAAGGAGTACATCGCCCAGAAGGAGTTCATCTTCCCGGTGCAGCCGTCGATGCGCCTGGTGACGGATGTGGTCGAGTTCTGCACACGGCACGTGCCGCGCTGGCATCCGATCTCCATCAGCGGGTATCACATCCGCGAGGCGGGGAGCACAGCGGCGCAGGAGCTCGCGTTCACGCTCGCCGACGGCTTCGCGTACGTCGAAGCGGGCATCGAGCGCGGTCTCGACGTCGACGAGTTCGCGCCGCGGCTCTCGTTCTTCTTCAACGCTCACATCGACTTCTTCGAGGAGATCGCGAAGTACCGTGCCGCGCGCCGCATCTGGGCGCGTCGCATGAAGGAGAAGTACGGCGCGAAGGATGAGCGTTCACTGAAGCTGCGGTTCCACACGCAGACCGCGGGGTGCTCGCTCACGGCGCAGCAGATCGAGAACAACATCGCGCGCACGTCGTTCGAGGCGATGTCCGCCGTGTTGGGCGGCACCAACTCGCTGCACACCAACTCGATGGACGAGGTGCTCGCGCTGCCGACCGAGAAGGCGGCGCAGATCGCGCTGCGTACGCAGCAGATCCTCG
>JBHEMA010000088.1:0-3248 GCA_046262795.1 Candidatus Dormibacteria bacterium
GCTGCTGGTGCACGTGGGCGAGCAGGAGGGTGTCGTCGAGCACGAGGAGCGGCAGATGATCCAGGGCATCCTCGAGATGACCGACAAGGCGGCGCGCGAGGTGATGGTGCCGCGAGTCGATGTCGTCGCCGTCGATGTCAACGAGGCAACGGTCAACGACGTGATCAAGGTGATCATGGAGCACGGGTACTCGCGCATTCCACTGTTCAACGAGACGATGGACGACATCGTCGGCGTCGTCTACGCGAAGGACCTGCTGCGACACGGTGTGCGCAGCGATGACCGCCGCTCGCTGCGCGAGCTGGCGCGCGAGCCATACTTCACGCCCGACGCGAAACGCGTCGGCGAGCTGCTGCACGAGATGCGCGAGCGGAAGGTGCACATCGCCGTGGTCGTCGACGAACACGGCGGCACCGCCGGCATCGTCACGCTCGAGGACCTGATCGAGGAGATCGTCGGCCCGATCCGCGACGAATACGACCTGCGCGAGCAGGAGGAGGTGCAGATCCTCTCCGACAACGAGGTGCTGATGTCGGGCCGATTCGCGCTCGACGATGCGCGCGAGGTGCTCAATCTCGAAATCGGCGAATCCGAGGCCGACACGATCGGTGGGCTGGTCTACGAGCGGCTTGGTGAGATCCCCAAAGCGGGTGACACGCTGCAGCTCGGACGCGCAACGCTCGTAGTCGAGGCAATCCGAGGGCGCCGCATCCTCACGGTGCGCATCACCAGCCCCGAACCGCTGCTCGTGCCACAGCAGCCGCGGAACGGATTACGCGATGAGCATCAGCCTGACGAACCACGAGCGGCTCACGGATGAGCCGAGCGATTCTTGGCGTGGTGGCGAACCTCGCGCATCCCGACGCCGAGGACGACAAGACCACCCGTCAGCACTAGTAGCACGAAGGCGAACCGCCGGCCGATGTCGAGCGCATTGCCGGCAATCGGGAGCACGTAGACGACGCGATCGGTTGGCGCCGCCATCGATTTGGCCAGCGCACCGCCGGTCTGGCTTGTCGAGCAGTCGCTGCGCCACACATCCCGGGCGGCGTTGGCGTCACCCTTGGTCTGAATCAGCACCTGCCCACCGTCCACCGTCGCCTGCACGACGCGGTGTACCACGATCTTGCCCGCTTCGCATGGAGCGGGGAAGACGATGATGTCGCCCACCTGCAGCTGCGATGCGGGCACCCGCTGCGTCATGACCAAGGAACCGATGGGGATCTGCGGTTGCATGCTGCCCGTGATCACCGTCTCGAAGTGATGACCGGTGACCACCGCGACGCCGATCAGTGCCGATACCGCGAGGGCGGCGAGCATCACCAACGCGGAGAGCAGGTTGGTGACGTGGTGGGCGACTCCGAGTATTCGGCCGCCATGCGTGCGGCCGAGGAGTGCCGGCGCCTCGACGAGCGCTGGAGGCGCCGGCACCCCGGGGGGGTCGAACGGTGGAGGCGCCGGCGCCGGAAAGGTGAGCTCGGACGGCGTCACCGCCATGCTGCGTTAGGAGTTGGTCTGCGTGACGAGGAACGTCGAGGTGCAGGTCGCGTTCTCGTCCGTGTAGGGCGACGACGAGGGAAGCGTCAGGGTGAACGTGAACACGCCGCTCGCACTGCTCGCCCACGACGTCGCGCCTGTGGACGACTTCAGTGTCACTGTCGTCGCGCCCATGACCAGGCCGCTGTTGTACAGCGTTGCGGGCGTGCCCTCGTTGTCCACGATCTGCAGCGTGAGATTGCTGCACAGCGTCGTGTGTCCCGACTCCGACGATGACGCCGTCGGCGTCGCGTTCGATGGCTGCGACATCACGAAACTGCTTGCCAGCGTGCCGGTGTTGCTGATGGTCAGCGTGCCGGTCTTGGTGTCACCCGGCTTCATGCCGCTCATCGTGACGATCATCCCGCAGCTCGCGGGGCTCGTCGTGTCGGTGCACGTGGTGTTACCCAAGGCGCCGCCGGTCGTGTACTGCGTCGCATTACTGTGGTGCACGCTGCCCGTGCTCACGGTGTTGCTGTTGTTCTCGGTGGTCACGCTCCAGGCGGCGAAGGCGCCGAAGGCGACGCCGGCGAGGGCGATCACAATGAGCGCGCCGCCCAGCGCAAGCCTCGTGGTCGATCCTGTGAACGTGCGTCGCATCTCTTGTGCTCCTTAGGCGCTCTGGGTGAAGAGGAACTTGGCGGTGCAGCTCGATCCCATGTCAGAGATCGGGTTGCCGCCGCTTACGGCTGGATAGGTGACGGTGAAGGTGAAGGTGTCGCTGTTGCCGCTGTTCCACGTGCTGCTTGTGCCTGATGTCTTGACCGACACGGGCGATGTGAAGCTGGCCAGCGACGCACCGCTGGCGCCGCCGTAGACGTTGCCCGTGGTGGCGCCGCTCTCCCCATCGGTGATTGTCAGCTGCAGGTTGCTGCAGAGCGAGCTGCTCGACGGGTTGTTCGTGTAAGGATTCGACGCCGCCGGGCCGAGCGTCATCGTCGACGACAGCGTGCTGCTCGACGGGATGTTGATGGTGACCGTGCCGGAGAGCGAATCGCCGGGCGCGGCATACGCGCCGCTCGCCGACGAATAGATAACTGCACACGTCGTGGCGGGTGTGACCGAGCTGTCGTTGCACGTCGCCGATCCAACCGTGTTCGTGTGGTGGATCGCGCCGATGGTGAAGGCGTTGCCGTCGTTCTCCGTCGTGACCTGCCACGCGGAGAAGCCTCCGAACCCGACGCCCGCAGCTGCAACGCAGCTGCCCGCAAGGACGAGCGCCAGCCGAAGGCTTGCTTTCCGCTGTCCCGCTGTGTTGCCCCTCATCTCAAATGTTCACCTGTCGTGGGCGCTCCGGCCCGGTGGAGTGGGGTCCTACGACCCCTGCTGTTCGCTTCAGGCATTGAGCCCTCATCGGCGAAACGGGTGCCCGCATATCGTGGCAACGACCTCGTCACACCCATCCGCACAACCGCTGCTGTCGCGGTGACGCCGGTCAGTTGACGTCGAGGTGCACAACCTGGTGGGTCGTGGTGATGCTGTTCGACTGCGAGATCACGAAACGAATCTGGACGCCCGCCGACGTCGCGCTGTTCCACAAGGCAGCCTGCGAGGCGACGACGCTCGAGACATCGACCGTGTCGGTCACATAGCCTGTCGACGGGTTTGGCAAGGCGAACACGGACCATGCTCCACCCGTGGCCGGCTGCACCATCAGGTACGTCTGCGTTGCCGCGCTCGCCGCGGCGCTCGATTTGTATTCGAGAGTCACC
>JBHEMA010000089.1:0-4156 GCA_046262795.1 Candidatus Dormibacteria bacterium
GGCGAGCGGCCGGCGCGGCTGCTCCTCGTATTCTCGCTGGCGCTCGCTATCGCCCTGCCTGCGATCGCCGAAGCCCTCGGTGTGCTGCCGCGTCTCGCGGCGTTCAGCGCACTCGCGATGGTGCTCGCGGTGCAACCACTCCAGGTTGCGCTGCGCGCGCGCGGTCGAGAGCTGGTTGCGGCGCTGGCCGGCATCTCACGCTTCAACCTCGTGTACGGGGCTGCTCTCGCCGCACTCCTGCTCGCCGCATGAAACGCATTCGCTTTCGCGTCGCGTTGCGCGTCCCGGTGATGGATGTCGCCGAGCGCACCGGCTGGCTGGTCCAGGGACGAGCGGGGTGGGGAGAGTGCTCGCCGCTGCCGTCGTGGTCTGTTGCGGAGCACCGCGCCGCCGGTGCCGCTGCAGCAGAGGCAGCGGACTTTCCATTTCCCGCGTCCGAGGTCGCGCATGTCGATGTCAATGCCATGGTGCCTCGCATCGAGCCCGACGACGCCGCACGACTCGCTGTCGAATCACGCTGCCGCACCATCAAGGTGAAGGTAGGCGACGACCGTGGGGTCGATCGGGTCGCTGCGGTCCGAACGGCGTGCGGTGCATCGGTGCGGATCCGCGTCGACGCCAATGCCGCCTGGGATCTCGACACGGCCGTGCGCGAGCTGACGCGTCTCGCCGCTTACGACATCGAACTTGCCGAGGACCCTGTGCGGCGCCTCGAGGATCTGACGATGTTGCGCCGTCGCGCACCGTGCCCTGTCGCAGCCGAGACGAGCATTCGCGCCGTCGACGACGCTCGGCGTCTGCGCGAGCTCGATGCGGCGGACGCCGTCGTGCTGAAGCCTCAACGAATCGGCGGCATCCGCGCTGCGCTCGATGCCGCCGATGCTGCGGGTGTCTTCCCGATCGCGTCGAGCGCGCTCGAGACGTCTGTCGGGCTCGCCGCCGTGGTGGCGCTTGCTGCCGCGCTCGGTGACACGCCATTTGCGCATGGATGCGGCACGGCGCTCCTGCTCGGCGACGACGTGACCGATGCACCGCTGCTGCCGGAAGACGGCTGGTTGACGCCTCGACGCGTCGCGCCGTCGCCTGCAGTCGTCGCCCATGCCTGACGCCGGCGACGTCGCGCTCGCGTGCTGCATGCTGCTCGTCGACGAGCTCGTGCGCGGAGGCGCGCGCCACGCGTGCATGACGGCGGGTTCGCGTTCGACCCCGCTCGTGCTCGCCGTCGCACGCAACCCTGCCATCACCCTGCACGTGCACGTCGATGAGCGCTCGTCGTCGTACTACGCGCTCGGCATCGCCAAAGCATCCGGGGCGCCGGCGATTGCCCTGTGCAGCTCCGGCACGGCGGCGGCGAACCATTTTCCCGCGGTGGTGGAGGCGTCGATGGCGCGCGAGCCACTCATCGTGCTCACGGCCGACCGCCCGCCCGAGCTCCACGGCGTCGGCGCCAATCAGGCGATCGACCAGCAGCGCCTCTTCGGCGATTTCGTGCGGCTGTTCGCCGACGCCGGGGTTCCCGACGACGAGGCGACGGCGACGCGCCGATGGCGCGCGCTCGGCGCACGAGCGGTGGCGGCAGCGCTCGGAGATGGGCGTTCAACCGACGCGCGCTGGCCACCGCCCGGGCCGGTGCACATCAACATGCCCTTTCGTGAACCGCTCGTGCCCTCAGGGCAACGTGTTCCGCTGCACGCTGATTCGGACGCGGCCGTGGTCGCAGAGGATGTGGTGCCCTGGACGGAGCGCAGCGTCTCAGCCGACGACGTCGGGCGCGCAGCATCGCTGATAGGCGCGGCAGAGCGCGTCGTTGTCGTCGCCGGGACGTTGCACGGTGATGGGGCGTGCATTCTTGACATGGCGCAGCGTCACGCATGGCCCGTGCTCGCTGAACCGACGTCGCTCGTGCGGTGCGCACCAGAAGCGCTGTCGGCGGGTGAGCTGCTCGTCATCGACGACGGCTTTCGAACCGCGCATCGTGCTGACGTCGTGCTCCAGCTTGGTGCCGCGCCGACATCGCGCGCGATGCAGTCGTTCGTTCGCGAAGCGGGCGCGCTCGTCATCATCGATCCCGACGACGTCGTGGGCGATCCCGAGCGTCGCGCCACCGTCCGGATCGTGGCGGACGCCCGCCGTGCGTTGCGCGCGCTCGATGGCGCGATCGGCGGCCGCGGCAGCGACGAGTGGATGCGTTCATGGCGCGCGGCAGACGCCGCCGCGCGAGCCGGCGTCGACGCGCTCCTCGATTCGTGGGACGAGCCGTTCGAGGGCCGCATCGCGGGCGACTTGGCCTCAGCACTCCCGAGCGACGGCACGCTCGTGGTCGCGTCGAGTATGCCCGTGCGCGACCTGACGATGTTCATGGCGCCAGGTGACGGCGTCACGCCGCGTGTGCTCGCCAACCGTGGTGCCAGCGGCATCGACGGCACCGTGTCGACGGCGCTTGGCGTCGCGGCGGTATCGCCGTCGACATACGCGCTGATCGGAGACCTCGCGCTGTTGCACGATGCGTCGGCGCTGCTGTGGAGCGCGGGACGCGATCATCATGCGGTGATCGTCGTCGTCGACAACGATGGCGGCGGCATTTTCTCGTTGCTTTCGCAGGCGCAGCACCTCGAGGCGGAGGAGCTGGAGCGCCTGTTCACCACGCCGCATGGCGCAGCGCTCGACATCGCGGCACTGGCGCGCGCATCGGGCGCCGGCTATCGCGAGGTGACGTCAGCGGCGGCGGTCATACCGGCCCTACGCGATGCGCAGCGGGCGCACGGCGTCGAGCTGGTCCACGTGCGTGTCGATCGCTCGCGCGCGCGAGCGATGCGCGATGCGGTGCGTGCATGCGTGCGCGACGCGCTTCAGCGCGCCGACTGATCAGCGCCGAGCGCGCGCAGCATTGCTTCGAACTTGACGTCGGTCTCGCGGTCCTCTGCCTCGGGCTCGGAACCCGCAACGATCCCGGCCCCGGCGTACAGCCGCGCCGTGCGTCCGCTGACCTCCGCGCACCGCAGCGCAATCACCCACTCGCCGTCACCGCTGGCGTCGACCCATCCGACGATGCCCGCGTAGAAGCGCCGGTCGAACGGCTCTAGCTCGCGAATGCGAGCGAGCGCGGCGTCGCGTGGCGTGCCGCACACGGCCGGCGTCGGATGCAGCGCCGCAGCAAGCGAGAGCGCGTCAGGAGCGTCAGCGTGCAGGCGGCCGCGAATGGCGGTGTGCAGATGCCAGAGCGTCGCGGTGGCGAGCAGTGAGGGTTGTGCGGCGACATCGAGCGCCGTGCAGTACGGCGCAAGCGTCTCCGCTACGGCTTCGGCGACGAGCCGGTGCTCGCGCCGGTCCTTGACGCTGCGCAGCAGCGCGTCAGCGCGGTCGCGGTCCTCGGACCCGTCCTGGCTGCGCGCAGCCGAGCCGGCGAGCGGATCGCTGGCAACGCGGTCGCCACGCCGTCGCACCAGCATCTCCGGCGACGCGCCGACGAGCGCATGCGCACCGCCGGGGAGCGCGGCTGCGAACACGTGACAGTCCGGGTCTGCCGCGGCGAGTCGCGACGCGATGAGCGCGGGGTCGAGTGTCGTGTCACTTTCAATGACGAGCGTT
Source organism: Candidatus Dormibacteria bacterium (assembly GCA_046262795.1). Classification (GTDB taxonomy): domain Bacteria; phylum Chloroflexota; class Dormibacteria; order Aeolococcales; family Aeolococcaceae; genus JAFALX01. Next base: position 3,589 of record JBHEMA010000089.1, read on the forward strand.
CGAGCCAGCACGACCTTCTCCGCAGCGCCGGCGTCGATGCTGCGCAGCACTTCGGCGACGGCATCCTCGTACGCCGCTTCGTCCGGCTCGTGTGCCGTGTGCAGCACGCGAAAGGCGGGCACATCGATGTCGTCACGGGCGGCTGCAGCGTCCACATGCACGAGCGGGCCCGCCACCTGCAGAAACGCAACCGGCGTGCCGTCGAAGGGTAGCGCGCCGACGATGACCGAATGTTCTGCAGCGGCCGCGAGCGCATCACGCGCCGTTGCGGCTGCGCGCGTCACTTGGTCGGGTCCCGGGGCGACGGACAACAGCGCCGTCGCCGGACCGTCCACCACCACGCCCTGCCCACGGTGCGTCATGACAAAGCCGCTGCGTGGGACGTACCAATCAAAGGCGTCACGAGCAGATGCGCCGGCTGCGCTCGACTGGCTCATGCTCGGCGCGTCCCGGTCAGCAACTGTGCCGCGCCGCCGCCGAGAAGCTCGCGGCGTACGTGGACGAATCCCGCTGCAGCCAGCATCTGTATCAGTGTGGGCCCATCGGGCAGGTACACGGCGGACGCCGG
>JBHEMA010000090.1:0-4259 GCA_046262795.1 Candidatus Dormibacteria bacterium
GTCGAGTACGAGGTCCCCATGGTCACCGGCATGGTCGTGCTCGACGCCGTCCATTACGTGCAGCACAACCTCGATACCGACCTTGCCTGCCGCTGGAACTGCAAGGCGGCGAAATGCGGGTCGTGCAGCGCTGAGGTGAACGGCCGTCCCGTGCTGCTCTGCAAGACGCGCATCGACGAGCTGCCCGAAGGCCCCGTCGTCGTGCGCCCGCTTAAGACGTTCCCGCTGATCAAAGATCTCGTCACCGACGTCTCGCGCAACTACGAGATCAACCGCGAGATCCCGCAGTTCACGCACGCTCCCGACGATCCCGGCCCGTGGCGCATCCAGCAGGTCGACATCGATCGCCTCTATGAGTACCGGCGCTGCATCGAGTGTTTCCTTTGTCAGGACGTGTGCCACATCATGCGCACGCACAACTACGCCGACCGCTTCTATGGGCCGCGCTTCTTCGTGCGCACGGCGTACCTGGAGATGCATCCAAAGGATGTGCTCGACCGCACCGATCAGACGAAGAGCGACGGCGGACTCGGGTACTGCAACATCACCAAGTGCTGCACCGAGGTGTGCCCCGAGCACATCCACATCACCGACAACGCGATCATCCCACTGAAGGAGCGGGTCGCCGACAAGCACTGGGATCCGGTGCGATGGGTCGGCCGGAAGCTGTTCGCCCGCAGCAACAGTCGCTGACGTGGCCTGACAACTCAGGCGGTGGTTGTCCTCATCGTCTTGGCGTCGGTGCTCGCTGTGATGCTGATCGCCTTCCTCTGGTTCTACTACTACTCACGAACCCCGGCGTGGGGCGAGTCTGAGACGCGCCACGCGATGCTGCGCATGCTCGTGGTCATCGGTCCGATCTTCGGGATGCACTATCGCAAGCCGAAGCCTGAGATTCCCACGACCTCGACGCCCAAGCGTGAGGAGGATCCCGTGGTGCCCGGCGTCGAGCTCCCGCCGGAGTCGCCGTCGTGATCACGGGGTGCGTCTTCGACATGGACGGTGTGCTCATCGACACCGAACCGGTGTGGCGGCGTGTCGAGCGCGAGGTGTTCGCGAGAGTCGGCGTCGAGCTGACCGACGAGCAGCTCCGCGAAACGTGGGGGCTCCGCATCGAAGACCTGGTCGAACACTGGTACCGCACACGTCCGTGGACGGGCGTGCGTCCGAAGGCAGTGCAGCAGGCCATCGTGCGCGAGATGGTGAACCACGTGCGCACCGACGGCGTCGCACTGCCGGGCGCCGTCGAGGCGATCGGCGTCGCGCGTGACGCCGGGCTCCACGTGGGCATCGCGTCGTCCTCGGCGCGCCCGCTGATCGAAGCCGTAGTGGAGAAGCTTGGAATCGGCGCGCGCGTCGACGCCATACGCACCGCGGACGACGAGTCGCTCGGCAAACCGGATCCCGCCGTGTACCGCAGCGCCGCACAAGCCATCGGCTGTGAGCCGACCGAGTGCGTCGCGGTCGAGGACTCACCGTTCGGCGTCGTCTCCGCGAAGCGCGCGGGAATGTTGTGCGTGGGCGTGCGCACGCCGGCGGTCGACGATGCAGCGATCGCTGAAGCCGATGTCGTCATCGACACGCTGCATGAGTTCACGCCGCAGCTTTTGGGTCGCCTCCGTCAGCGGGACACCGAGATCACGGGGCGCCGCTCAACGGATTGAGGCGTTTCTTTCGCACTCGAGCTCGACACCGTGGTCTGAGCGGGCAGGGCACACATACCGCCTAAGCTCAGACAGTCCTCGGCGGGTGTCCACCCCTTCCGAACAAGCGGGCCGACGGAGCGCCACCCGCCTGCGGAACTCGCCGGCGGTATGTGTGCCGCTACCCGCCCAACCACGGCGTGACGCTGTCGCGCGAAAGAAACGGCGACTCAGCCGATCGAGGCGCCGGCGAGCATCGGTGGCAGCGACGAGTCGATCTCGCTGCGGCGCTGATCCATCACGTCGACGACTTGACGCACTGCTTCAGCTGAGCGGTGCAGCGCCGAGCGCTCGTCGTCGGTCAGCTCGACGTCGACAACGTCGAGCAGGCCGCCCGCGCCGAGGCGGCACGGCACGCCGGTGAAGACGCCGTTCACGCCGTACTCGCCTTCGAGTCGCACCGTGCACGGCAGCACCTGGCGCGTGTCGAGTTGGATCGCGTCGACCATCTGCGCCGTCGCGGCGCTTGGCGCGTAGTACGCGCTGCCAGTCTTCAGGAGGTTGACGATCTCCGCGCCACCATCGCGGGCGCGCTGCACGATCGACTCCAGCCGCTCGCGAGCGATCAGCTTTTCGACGGGAATCCCTGCAACGGTTGTCAACCGTGTCAGCGGAACCATCGTGTCGCCGTGGCCGCCGAGCACGTACGCCTGCACATCGTGCACCGACGCGTCGAGCTCCTGCGCGATAAACGTGCGGAAGCGCGCGGTGTCGAGGATGCCGGCCATGCCGAGCACGCGCGTCCGCGGAAAGCCGCTCAGCGCGTGCGACAGTTGCGACATGCCGTCGACCGGGTTCGCCACCACGATGAGGATGCATTCGGGCGAACGCGACACCAGCTCGCGTACGACGCTCGCCACGATCTTCGCGTTCGTCATCACCAGGTCGTCGCGTGACATGCCCGGCTTACGTGGCACGCCACTCGTGATGATCGCGATGTCGGAGCCGGCCGTCTGGTCGTAGCCGTTGGCTCCGGTGACCATCGAGTCGAAGCCGGCGATGGGCCCGCTCTCGGCCATGTCCAGGCCCTTGCCCTGCGGCAGACCTTCGACGATGTCGTCGAGCACCACATCTGCGTAGTCGCGCTCCGCCAGCCGCTGTGCCAGGGTTGCGCCGACGTTGCCCGCGCCGACGACAGTCATCTTCGACCGCACGGCGGCGCATTCTAGCGTCGTAGCCTGAGTCGCCCATGGATCACGAACGCCGGCCGCTGACGCGCTGGGAGCGATCCCTGTTCTACGGCATGCTCGGGTGGGCGACGGAGGTCGCGTTCACAGGCGTGCACCAGGCGCTGCACCCGAAGCACCGCACCTGGCACCTCCGCGGCCACAGCTACCTCTGGATGCTGCCGATCTATGGGCTCGTTGCATTTCTGTTCGAACCGGTGCACGAGGGCATGCGCGGGCGCGCCGTCTGGCAGCGCGCCGGCGCGTACGCGATCGGCTTCATCGCCGTGGAGTACGCGACCGGATCGGCGCTGCGGCGCATGGTTGGCGTCGTCCCGTGGGACTACACCGGTCGCAGCCGCTTCGCCGTACCCGGTGGCGCCGTGCGTCTCGACTACCTGCCGTTGTGGGCAGCCGCCGGACTCGCGCTCGAGCGCATCGATGACGGCATCCGTGAGTTGCCGCTGCGCGCGGCGCGCTCTCGATCTTCCTGAATGGCGCCCGCTCGCCGCCGACTTCCGGCCGGTGCACGCGAGCGCGCGCGCATCGTCGTCGAGCGTTTGCGTCAGGAGTATCCGGACGCCGAGACCGAGCTGCCGACGTCGAATCCGTTCCAGCTGCTGGTGGCGGTGATCCTCAGCGCGCAAACCACTGATAACCGCGTAAATCAAGTCACTCCGACGTTGTTCGCGGCGTACACGACGCCCAATGCACTGGCCGGGGCGCCGCAGGAGGACGTCGAGGCCATCATCAAGCCGACCGGGTTCTTCCGCACGAAGGCGCGCGCGATCCGCGAAATGGCGCAGGACGTCGTGCGACTGCACGGCGGTGAAGTGCCTGGACGCATGGAGGAGCTTGTTCGTCTGCGCGGCGTCGGCAGGAAGACCGCGAATGTCGTGCTCGGTGTCGCGTTCGGCGTCCCCGGATTCGCTGTCGACACACACGTGAACCGCTTGACCCAACGCCTGAAGCTCACCGGTGCAAGCGAGCCCGAGAAGATTGAGGCCGACGTCACATCGATCGTCCCGCCGCCGGAATGGACGCTGCTCAGTCTGCGCCTGATCCTGCACGGACGCAGGGTCTGCGTCGCGCGAAAGCCTCGATGTCCGGCGTGTGTCCTCAATGACGTGTGCCCGTCGGCGCGGCTGTTCCTGAAACCCGCTAGAGTTCAACGCCGATGAAGGGAGCCCAAAAGCTGACGCCGCTGGACGCCTCGTTCCTCCACCTGGAGAAGCGGCACACCCACATGCACATCGGCGGCGTCGCCATCTTCGAACCGAGCCCGTTGGGGACGGGAGAAGATCTGCACGACGAGATCGTGCGGATCATCGAACCGCGACTCGACCTCATGCCGCGATACCGCCAAAAGGTGACGTTTCTCCCGCTGAGT
>JBHEMA010000091.1:0-2527 GCA_046262795.1 Candidatus Dormibacteria bacterium
CGTCGTGGCAATCGCCGTGTACGTCGCCGCGATCACGACAAAGATGTTGGCGTGGTCGAGACGGCGCCACACGGCGCGTGCGCGCGGAGGCCAGGGCGCACAGTGATAGAGCGCGCTGATGCCGAAGAGCAGCACGAGCGCGACGCCGTACAGCGCGAGCGCGGCTCGTTGTCCCGCGGCGGAACCGGCGTTGAGCACGAGCACCGCTGCGCCCGCGGCAGCCGGGACCACGGCGGCGGCGTGCAACCAACCACGGAGCAGCGGCTTGATCGCATCCCCTGCCAGGCTGCGGACGGCCGCCGCCGGATGTGGCGATCGCCTGGTCACGACTCGATCATGCCATGCGCAACCACTTCGGGGCCCACCAGTTCGCCCCGCCGAGCAGGCGCATCGTCGCCGGGACCACGAGCGCGCGGACGAGTGTGGCGTCGGCGACGACCGCGATCGCCATCCCGAGGCCGATCGATTTGATGGTGACAACGCTCGCCAGCGCGAACGCAAGGAACACGCACGCCATGATCGCCGCTGCTCCGGTGACGAGGCGCCCGCTTCGTTCGAGGCCGTCCGCAACCGCAGAGCGGTTGTCATGCGTTCGTCGCCACTCCTCCTGCATGCGCGTCAGCAGGAAGACCTCGTAGTCCATCGACAGTCCGAAGACGATGCAGAAGAGCAGCACCGGAATCGTCGGATCGATGGCGCCTGGAGTGAATCCGAGAAGCCCCGACAGATGACCCTGTTGGAACACCCACACCAGCGCGCCGAAGGCGGCGCTCAAGGAGAGCGCATTCATGAGCACCGCCTTCAGTGGCAGCGCGAGCGAGCGCAGCAGCAGGAGCAGCACGATGAATGTCGTCACGACGACGAAGGCGAACGCCTGCGGTGTGTGGCCGACCATGTAGTCGACGAAGTCGACGTCGAATGCGGTATTGCCCGTGACCAGCACCGTCGCACCGGGCGTCTCGTCCTCATTGCGGATGGTGCGTACCAACGCGTGCGCCTGGTCACTGGTGGTCAGGTATGGCGTGCGCGCGTCGATCACGGCGATGTTCGCGCCGGTACCTCCAGGGCTCACCGAGACGACACCCGGCGTCGACGCAATCTCCGCGCTGAGCGTCCGCGTCGCGGCGGCATTCGACGGTGAGCCGGGATTCCCTTCGGCGAAGTGCAGCACCACTTCGATCGTGTTCTGTCCAGCGGCAGGGAACTGCTGCTGGAGAAGCTCGGAACCGATGCGCGCCTGCGCATCCGAGGGAAGCTGGCCGACGTCCGTGCTGGCGAGGTCGATGCCGAGAAAGGGCGACCCCGCCGCGAGCAGCACGGCGACTGTCGGCAGCAACACGGTCCATGGTCGCCGCATCACCGCGTGCGCCAAACGGTGCCACATACCCTCACCGTGCGGCCGCGGCTGCAGCAGCGGGACGCGGAACCGATTCACTCGCATGCCGAGGACCGCGAGGAGCGCCGGCAGAAAGGTGAGCGCATAGAGCACGGACACCGCAACCACGATGGCGCCCGCGACACCCATGGAAACGAGCGGCGTGCCCGTGTAGAAGAGCAGTCCACCAAGTCCGAGCGCGACCGTGATCCCGCTGAAGGCAACGGCCCGGCCCGCCGTCGCAAGCGTGGCGCCGACCGCGCGCTCGACATCGCCGTCTCTGGCGAGCTCCTCGCGAAACCGCGTGACAATGAAAAGCGAGTAGTCGATGGCGATGCCGAGCCCGATGAGCGTCACCACGTTGATCGCGTACGTCGAGACGTCGTAGCCATGCGCTATGAGCGACGTGATGCCGATGCCGCCTGCAACCGCAAAGACGCCCACACCGAGGCACAGCAGCGCCGCAATGCCGGTGCCGAAGACGATCACCAGGAGGATGAGCGCAAGCGGCAGCGAGATCACCTCGGACCGGCGCAGATCGCTCGCGAGGGTGGTGTCGAAATCGGACGCGACCGCAACGTCTCCCGCCGTGGCGATCGACAGCGTCGACGAGTGCACCTGGTCGCGCAGCGCCGTGAAGCCCTGCCGGGCCCCTGAGAAGTCGAGGTTGGTGTTGACGGTCGCGAACACGCTGTGACCGTTGCTCGAGACCATGGTGAGCGCCCGCGACGCGGGCGCGTTGTACGGCGTTTCGATGCTGCTGACACGAGTGTCGTGCCCGAGTGATGAGACCGCCGACTGCACCGCTTGTCTGTAGGCGGTGTCGGTGTACGACAGGGAATCGCTGCTAAACAGCAGCAGGAACGTCCAGCCCGTTGTCGTTGGCAGTTGTCGTTGTTCCAGCTTCGCGGCGTTGACCGAATCGACGTTGTAGTCGCTGGCGTTCTTCAGCTGGCCACCGTTGAACAGAGCCACGATGGAAAGCACGAACGCAGCGCACGAGACCACCACGATCGGCCACCGGTGACGGTGCACGAACGATCCCCACCGTCTCACGGCGGCTGTTCCCTCACGCTGGCCCGAGTATATTCACGGCCGTGTCGATTGTCCTCGAGCCACAGACGGGCTCGCTCACCCGCATCGCCCACTTCG
>JBHEMA010000092.1:0-3211 GCA_046262795.1 Candidatus Dormibacteria bacterium
GCCCTGGACTGGTCCACGATGATTGCCCGATGCCGGCGTTCGACGTTGAGACGGCGCTGCCGGCAGATCGCGCGGAGCTGGCAGACCTTCATCGCCGCTGTTCCCTGATCTACGACGACACCCGCGCAGCACTCCTCGCGCGGCCTGACTTGTTCGGGGTCGACGCAGCCGCCTTGTCGGCCGGCCACGTTCGCATCATCAGACGTTCGGGACGCATCGTTGGCTTTGTGACCCTCGTCCCGAAAGAAGGCGGCATCGCCGAACTCGTTGATCTCTTCGTCGATCCCGACCACCTGCGCCAAGGCATCGGCCGCGTCTTGATCGCCGACGCCGTGGCGTCGGCGCAGAAGCACGCCGTGCGCCGCATCGAGGTCGACGCCAACCCCAACGCACTCCCGTTCTATGAGGCCGCCCACTTCACCGCGGTGGGAACGATCGAGACGGAGTTCGGCACCGGCTGGCGGCTTGCGCTCGAGATCGCGCCGCCGTAGAATATAAATCCAACAAACGGTGGGTTATTCATGCACACTGAGGCGCCGCCCATGGAAGACGATGCGCTCGAGCGCCAATTCAACAGCCTGATCGACGGCGACTCACGCATCGAGCCGCGCGACTGGATGCCGGACGGCTATCGCAAGACGCTCATCCGGCAGATCGCGCAGCACGCGCACTCCGAGATCATCGGCATGCAGCCCGAGGGCAACTGGATCACGCGTGCGCCGTCACTGCGGCGCAAGGCGATTCTCATGGCCAAGGTGCAGGACGAGGCGGGTCACGGCCTCTATCTCTACTGCGCCGCGGAGACGCTGGGCGTCGACCGCGACGAGCTGATCAACCTGCTCCACGCCGGCAGGCAGAAGTACTCGAGCATCTTCAACTACCCGACGGTGACGTGGGCCGACGTCGGCGCCATCGGGTGGCTCGTCGACGGCGCGGCGATCACGAACCAGATCCCGCTGACGCGCTGCTCGTACGGGCCGTATGCGCGGGCGATGGTGCGCGTCTGCAAAGAAGAGTCGTTCCATCAGCGGCAGGGCTTCGAGCTGCTCAACACGCTGTCGCACGGAACACCGGAGCAGCACGCGATGGCGCAAGACTCGGTGAACCGCTGGTGGTGGCCGTCGTTGATGATGTTCGGACCTCCTGACACCGAGTCGACTCACGGCGAGCAGTCGATGGCGTGGCACATCAAGCGGTTCAGCAACGACGAGTTGCGCCAGCGCTTCGTCGACATGACCGTGCCGCAGGCCGAGGTGCTCGGCGTCACGCTGCCCGATCCGGAATTGCGGTGGAACGACGAGCGAGGACACTACGACTTCGGCGAGTGCGACTGGGACGAGCTGCGACGTGTCGTCAGCGGCGATGGTCCGTGCAACCGCGAGCGCATGGCGCACCACATCGCGGCGCACGACGAGGGATTGTGGGTGCGTGAAGCGGCGGCCGCATATGCGGCGAAGCACGAGGCGCGCAAGGTCGCGGCATGAGCGGCGAGCTGCACGAACCGCTGTGGGAGGTGTTCGTGCGCAGCAAGCGGGGGCTGTCGCACAACCACGTGGGTAGTCTTCATGCGCCCGACGCCGCTATGGCGCTGCGAGACGCTCGCGACGTCTTCACGCGGCGTATGGAGGGCGTGAGCATGTGGGTGGTGCCGTCCTCGGCGATCACGGCGTCGTCTCCCGAGGAGCGCGACCCGTTCTTCGAACCGGCCGCCGACAAGGCGTACCGCCATCCGACGTTCTACGACATCCCCAAAGAGGTCAAACAGCTGTGAGCGCGGTCGCGACCGATCCGGCGGCGCTGTACACGCTCGAGCTCGCCGATGATTGCCTCGTGCTGTCTCATCGCCTGGCGCAGTGGTCGTCGAAGGCCCACACGCTCGAGGAGGATGTCGAGCTCACCAACATCGCACTCGACCTGCTGGGACAGGCGCGCGCCCTCTATGCACGCACCGCCGACCTCGACGGCAGCGGTCGCAGCGAAGATGACTACGTCTACCTGCGCGACGAGCGGGCGTTTCGCAACTGCCTGCTCGTCGAGCACGAGAATGGCGACTTCGCCGTCAGGATGGCGCGGCAGCTGCTGTACTCCGCGTACCAGCTGCCCCTGTGGCGCGCGCTCACCGTCTCGAGCGATGGGGGATTGGCTGCGATTGCGGCCAAAGCGGTGAAGGAGACGACGTACCACCTCGACCATGCGCGCCAGTGGGTGGTGCGCCTCGGTGACGGAACAGATGAGAGCCACAGCCGCATGCAGGCCGGGCTCGACGCGCTCTGGCCGTTCACCTTCGAGCTCTTCGAGCGGTACGATGATGTGGAGTCGCTCGTAGTACGCAACGTGGCTGCGGATCCAGCAACCCTACGTCGTGGTTGGAACGCAACCATCGACACGGTGATCCACGAGGCGACGCTGGTTCACCCGGAGACGTCGTGGCGGCCGTCCGGCGGTCGTCGTGGCGTGCACACCGAGGTGTTCGGCTACATGATCGCGGAGATGCAGCACCTGCATCGCTCCCATCCTGGAGCGCGTTGGTGACACGCCCCGCGAGCGCCACGACGCTGGCGGACGTGCGGCGAGCGCTGGGCGACATCCCGGACCCAGAGATTCCGGTGCTCACGATCGAGGACCTCGGCATCCTGCGAGACGTCCGCGTGAGTGATGGTGGCGGCGTGGACATCGACATCACGCCGACGTACTCCGGATGCCCTGCGCTCGACGTCATCCGGGACGACGTCGAGCAGCGCACGCGGGAGCTCGGATTTGTGCCGCGCGTCAACGTCGTGCTGTCGCCGGCGTGGACAACTGACTGGATGTCCGACGACGCTCGCCGTCGCCTGCGCGAACACGGCGTGGCGCCGCCGCGGCATCGCGACGGCGCTTTGCGCCTGCTCGATGCTGCGGTGGCGTGTCCTGTCTGCGGCTCGGCGCACACCGAGGAGGTGGCGCACTTCGCGTCGACGCCCTGCCAGGCGCTGCGGCGGTGCGAGGGCTGCAGCGAACCCTTCCAGCACTTCAAGGAGCACTGACGCCGTGGTCGCCACGCCGCCCACGGCGGCGCCGCGACACCGGCGCGCAACCATCCATCCGCTGCGCGTTGCGACCATCGAACCGCTGACGAACGAGTCGGTCGCCATCGAGTTCGAGGTCCCGGCGGAGCTCGCCGACGACTACGACTTCGTCCAGGGGCAGCACGTGTCGTTGCGGTGTGCACCGG
>JBHEMA010000093.1:0-4085 GCA_046262795.1 Candidatus Dormibacteria bacterium
CTGCCGCGGTTGCCAGGCCGTCGATGACCCTCGCACCGGCGACGGCCGTAAGCGCCGCCGGCGATATCTCGAGCTTGATTGAGCGGCTGCCGCCGCCGACGACGACACGGTCGCGCTGCATGACGGCGGCGTCGATGTAGAGCGGCAACGTCGACGGTAGAGCGAACGGTGTTACCCCGCCGATGAGCATTCCGGTCACCTCAGGCGTCATCTCCGCAGGTGCAAACGACGCCTTGCGCACGCCGAGCAGATTGCATACGGTGTGATTGACGTCGAGCCGCGTCGTGGCCAGCGCGACGCATGCGCATGCTCTGTATGGTTCTTTGCGGGCGGCGACGACGATGGTGTTGGCCGACGCGTCGAGCGGGAATCCGTAATGCGCGCAAAACGCCGCGGTGTCGGCCAGGTCCGGATCGCAGGCAATCTCGGCGTACGCAACACCGAGCTCACGAAGATGCGCGCGTACCCGTTCTTCAATCTCGGCGGCGCCCGTGCCCTCGGTGTCGCTGGCGCTCATCGTCACGATGATGACCGCGGCGACGCAAAGCACCGCCGCGTCGAGGGTGGGCCCCCCACAGCCCAGCCCCCGCCGCAGCCGGTCGCGCCCCCCAGCGCGTTTCCCTGGTCTCCATCGACCAGTGTGGCCGAGAACTCGGCTCGTGGGAAGCAAATTGTTGTGCACGAATGTCAAGACCCCACGCGTCTGTAGAGTCCTCCGCCATGCGCATCGCGGTTCCGCGCGAAAGCGAGTCCGGCGAAACCCGCGTGGCACTCGTTCCCCGTTCTGCCACGCAGCTGCAATCGGCAGGCGCGTCACTGGTCGTCGAGGCGGGCGCCGGTGAGGCAGCCGGCATCACCGACGCGGCCTATCGCGAGGTCGGCGCCGAGATCGAGGCTGAGCGCCGTTCGTTGCTTGGTTCGTCCGACATCACCGTTGTCGTGCGTCGCCCGGGCGCTGAAGACCTGCGCGCGCTCAAGGAAGGATCGGTGCTCCTGGGCCTGCTCGATCCTGCGGGAAACGGGGATGCGTTGCGCCCGCTGCTCGACCGCCGCATCACTGCGTTCCGCATGGAGGCGCTGCCGCGCATCAGCCGCGCACAGGACATGGACGTGCTTTCGTCGATGGCGACGATCGCGGGTTACCACGCATCCGTCCTCGCGGCCTACCGGTTGCCGCGACTCTTTCCGTTGCTGATGACCGCGGCCGGCACCATCACGCCGGCGCGAGTCCTCGTGCTCGGCGCCGGTGTCGCCGGCTTGCAGGCGATCGCAACGTGCAAGCGGCTCGGCGCGGTCGTCGAGTCGTATGACGTGCGGCCAGCGGTCAAGGAACAGGTGGAGTCGCTCGGCGCGCGCTTCATCGATGTGGGCATTGAATCCGAGGCGCAGCAGGACGCGGGCGGCTACGCCAAGGAGCTCAGCGAGGAGGCGCATCGTCGCGAACAGGAGGTCCTGGCGCAGCACCTCCATGACTCCGATGTCGTCATCACGACGGCCTTCGTCCCGGGAAAACGCGCACCTGTGCTGATCACCAAGGAGATGGCGGACGGGATGCGTTTCGGCTCGGTCATCATCGACCTGGCCGCCTCGGCTGGGGGCAACTGTGAGTACACCAAGCCCGACGAAGAAGTCCGACACAACGGCGTGCTCATCCTCGGCCCCACCAACCTGCCGGCGGCCATTCCCGGTCAAGCGAGCCAGCTCTATTCGCACAACGTGACGCGCTTCATGCTGCAGTTCGTCAAGGATGGTTCACTCTCGCTCGACTTCGACGACCAGGTCATCGCGCAGACGTGCATGACGCACGACGGCAAGCCCATGGGTGAGCAGATGTCGACACTCCTCGCGGCAGCAGCGCGATGAGTGCGGGCCAGACGCTCGCGCTGGGAGCGTTCGTCTTCGCGCTCGCTGTGTTCGTCGGGTTCCTCGTCATCTCGAAGGTGCCGACGCTCCTGCACACGCCGTTGATGTCGGCGACCAATTTCATCCACGGCATCGTGCTCGTGGGCGCGCTCACCGTCGCGGCCACAGCGCGCGACACGCTCGGCTATGTCATCGCGATCGCGGCGGTGTTGCTGGGAACGCTCAATGTGGTCGGCGGTTGGGTCGTCACCGACCGCATGCTGGAGATGTTCAAGCGCAAACCGGAGGAGCGGCGCGCAGCGGCGTCCGAGACAGCTCCGCCGGCGACCGACACCAAGGCGTGATGCCCTCCGGCCTCACGATCATCGGCTTCACCGCGACCGCGGTGTGCTTCATGTTCGGTGTGCAGCTGCTGCGCTCACCGGCGACGGCGCTGCGCGGCAACCGTGTTGCCGCGGTGGGCATGCTCCTCATCCTCGGCATCACGTTCGGCTTGATCGCGACCGCGGGCACCGGCAACTGGCCGTTGATCGTGCCGCCGCTCGTCGTCGGAGCTGCGCTCGGCGTGTACGCGGCCCGCGCGGTGCGCATGACCGCGATGCCGCAGATGGTCGCGCTGTTCAACGGCATGGGCGGCGGTTGTGCGGCGTTGATCGCAGCGCAGGACTTTCGTGCGGCCGCGCACGCGGGCGCGGCGACACCCGACATCACGTGGGCCATCTTGCTCAGCTGTGTCATCGGATCGCTGAGCTTCGCCGGGAGCCTTGTCGCCTTCGCCAAGCTGCAGGAGCTGATGCCGGGACGGCCGATCCGCTTCCCGCTGCAGACGCCGCTGAACGCCGCGCTGTTGTTGGCGATCATCGCCATCGGGGTCGTGATCATCGCCGTCAGTCAGAGCACGCTGCTGTTTCTTGTGTTCCTGTTGCTGTCGCTGGCGCTCGGCGTGCTCTTCGTCATCCCCATCGGCGGCGCGGACATGCCGGTGATCATCTCGTTGCTCAACTCCTTCACCGGTCTGGCGGCGGCGATGACGGGCTTTGTGCTCAGCAACGACGTGCTCATCGTCAGCGGCGCGCTCGTCGGCGCATCCGGAACGATCCTCACGATCGCCATGAGCCGCGCGATGAACCGCTCGTTGTTCAACGTCCTGTTCAGCGGCTTTGGCGCGACGGTGCAGGCAACGGGGGCGAGTGCCGAGGGCGGCGCGGTCCATCCGACGAGCGTCGAAGACGTGGCGACGCTGCTCGCCTTTTCGAACCTCGTCATCTTCGTTCCCGGATACGGCCTGGCGGTGTCGCGCGCGCAGCACGATCTCAAGGAGCTCGCCGACGAGCTGGAGCGCCGCGGTGTCAGCGTCGAGTACGCAATCCACCCCGTTGCCGGGCGCATGCCGGGACACATGAACGTGCTGCTTGCGGAGGCCAACGTGCCCTACGACCAGCTCAAGGAGATGGACGCGGTCAACCCCGACTTCCCCCGCGCCGACGTGGCGATGGTGATCGGCGCCAACGACGTCGTGAATCCTGCGGCGCGGACGGAGTCGAACAGCCCCATCTACGGCATGCCGATCCTCAACGTCGACCAGGCGAAGACCGTCGTCGTCTCGAAGCGCAGCATGGCGACGGGGTTTGCCGGCGTCGACAACCCGCTCTTCTACAAGGACAATACGTTGATGCTGTTCGGGGACGCGAGGGCGTCCATCGCATCCCTGCTGGCCGAGGTGAAACGGCAGTAACGGATACCGGGAGCGGGAGCCGGCAGCGAGCGTGCACACACGCACGCGTTCGCCTCGACGATGAGGACGTCGCCGCTTATTCGACGTGCCCCGAGCCATGCCACGGCAGCTCAGTGCGCAGGACACGGTTGCATATGCGAACATATGTGCGATATAATACATGCATGTGTGACGGTGTCAGCAAGCCACCAGGCGCGGGGGCGCCTGCAGTCTCGATCCGCGATCTCCTCGACGCGGCCCGCCAGCTGCTCGAGACGCCCTATGACCTGACGCCGGCCGCCTGCAAGCAGGAGCTGCTCGAGCTCAGCCAGACAATCAACCTGCTCGAGCTGCGCCGCGCCCATGTGGCCGCTCGGTTCGACGAGCACAGCACCGAGGACGACTGGGGCGAGTCGACCACCGCGTACAACTGGATGCGGCACGAGTGCAAGCTCGGCGGGGGCGTGACCAGCCGCGCCATCGCCGTGGGCACCATGGCGCCGCAGCT
>JBHEMA010000094.1:0-5640 GCA_046262795.1 Candidatus Dormibacteria bacterium
CCGTCTACCCGCACGCTGTCTATTACTGCAACCAGTCGTCCGGCGTCGTCGTCGCAGGCGGCGGCGAGGCGGCCTACTGCGGTCTCAGCCTCGACGGCGGGCTGACCTACGACCCTGCGGTGCCGATCTACAGCTTCGCGCAGTGCGGCGGCCTGCACGGCCACGTGCGCGTCGCGCCCGACGGGACCGCGATCGTGCCGAACCAGAACTGCGGCCCGGCACCCGACACGGGGTTCCCCGCGCACTTCCCCAACCAGGCCGCGGTCCTCTCGCGCGACAACGGCCTGACCTGGGCCGTGCACGTGATCCCCGACAGCGTCTCGACGTTCCGCAGCGACCCCTCGGTCGCCGCCGACAGCGCCGGCAAGCTGTACTTCGCCTACGAGTCCGGCGTCTACGCCCAAGGCGACTACAACGCCGAGCAGATCGGCGGCCGCGCGATGCTCGCCAGCTCGAGCGACGACGGAACGACGTGGACGCGCTCGGTCGACGTCGGCGCCGGCCTCGGCATCCAGAACCTCACGTTCCCGGAGGTGATCGCCGGCAGCGCCGGTCGCGCCGCGTACGCGTTCCTCGGCAGCACCACTGCGGGCAACCCCGAGGACACGTCTTTCCAAGGACTCTGGGACCTGTACATCTCGTTCACGTACGACGGTGGCAACACGTGGACCACGTCTGATCTCACTCCGAACGACCCGGTCGAGCGCAACTGCATCTATCTCGCCGGCAACGGCACGTGCCCGTCCACCAAGCGCAACCTGCTCGACTTCATGGACATCACCGTTGACAAGCAGGGACGCGCCCTCGTGGGCTACGCCGACGGATGCACCGGCACGTGCGTCAGCGATCTGTCGCAGCCGTGCTCTGACACCATCTGCTCCAGCGGCGACACCAAGAGCACGGACACGCTCGTGTCGATCGCCCGGTTGTCGTGCGGCGACGGTCTGTTCGCGCAATACGACACATCACTCGCGTGCGCCAATGCGGTGGTCACGCCGGAGGTGCCGTGGCTGCCGGGGCTCCTCGTGGTGGGCGCCGGGAGCGCCGCGCTGGTGTGGCGGCGTCAGCGTCGCGCGGTACCGGAGTAGGCGCGCAGACTCAGTCTTGGCGGAGTCCTTCTGCTGCGATGTCGACGCCGAGATAGAGGCGGACGGCGCTCCGGAGCATGTCGCCGACCCACGGGGTACCGACGTCCCGCGCCAACTCCGCCAACGCCTCGCGCTGAGCCGCGAGCGCATCACGGACCACGCGGCTGGCCGCCTCGGTGATGCCGACGCGCACCACGCGCCGGTCGGGCGCCATGCGGATTGTGGCCACCAGCCCGCGCTCGTCGAGCTCGTGCACCAGCAGTGACACGCGCGCCTCGGGCGTCTGCAAGAGCTCGGCGAGGTCGCCCTGGATCATGCCGTCCTCACCGGCGGCGCCCGCCTCGAGCAGCAGCTGGTACTGCAGCGGGCTCAGATCATGCTGCGCGAGCGCACGGTTGATCAGCACCACGGCTCTGCGGAAGCCACGGCGAAACGCCGCGGCGAGCCGGATCTCACCCACGGAGTCGTCGGCGTAGAAGCCTCCGCCGCCGGCTGCGGGCTCCGCGTTTTGGGTCATCTTCCTGCTCCAGTCAGGCGACGGTTAGGGTAGCCGTCCCAGCGCGCGCAGGGCGCGGACGTACTTCGAGCTTGCGCCGGGCGTCGCCGCTCCCGCTGATACCAGCCGGTCGACCACCTCGTGCACGTCGGCGTCATCGCGCAGCAGCTCGACCTCCACTTCGCGAAAGCGTTCCACCTCCGCGTCGCCGTCGAGCACTCGAACCGTGTCGTCGGCAACCTCAACGACGGGGCCTGCGTCGTCGGACAGATCGACGATGTGGCGCGACGTTTGCAGCCGCGCGACAGGCCGCAATTCGTCAGGTTCGACGATGGTTTTGACGCGCTCCGCTATCTCGGACGGCAGCCTCTCGGGCGCTCCCGCCGCCTCGACCTCTTCGCGCACAAGGGCGTCCACTTCGACTCGCGATGCACCCTTCAACGTCCACCGACCGTCCATCCCGTTCGCGGTGCGAAATCGCAGACCGTGGCCCGTGTGCATGAGCTGCAGCGACGCGGTATCCCAGTACGTGGCGTCGAGCTGTTGCACTCCACGATCCGCGGCGTGCACGTTGGCGATACCCTCGAGCGAGGGTAACTCGAACGTATCCACCACAGAGAGCTTGATCTCGCGTTCGACCGCCATCTCACCTCGCCGGTTCGACGAGGTACTCGGCGAACCCGGGCCATGCATCCACCATGCGGCGTTCCAGTGACTTCGTGAGCGGCAGGTACGTGGCGGTCGCGTCGGCGGCGACACCACCATCCGGCGTCACCACGTGTCCCGCCGCGTGCAGCGCGCGGCGCGCCATGCGCGTGCTCCATGCCTCGATGCGAAGCGGCCCACCGAGCGGCGCGGCGTCGCGATAGCGGACTTCGAGTCGCGCTGTGACGAGAAACCGCCGGTGCAGCGCAGCGAAGCGTCCCATGGTGTCGTCGAGCACCGCGGCAAGGAGCCCGCCGTGCACGAATCCCGGGAAGCCGACGTGGTCATCGTTCGGCGTCCACGTGGTGACAATGCGTTCGCCTTCGAGCTCGTACTGCAACTGCAGGCCGCTGCGGTTGCGCAGGCCGTGCACATAGTTTCGCTGGAACTCGCTGCGGTCGTTGAGCCACTCCGGATGGATCACGCCGCTTGCAGCCGCTCGCGTCCCTGCATCCACGGACGCAGCGCCTCCGGGATGCGGACACCGCCGTCGCGTTCCTGGTACGTCTCGAGCACCGCGTCAAACGTGCGCGGCACGCCGAGCGCGCTGCCGTTCAAGGTGTGGAGGTGCAACGGGCGTTCACCGCCCGCGGGTCGGTAGCGGATGTTGGCGCGGCGGGCTTGAAAGTCCGCGAAGTTGGAGCACGACGAAACCTCCAGCCAGCGCTGCAATCCCGGTGCCCACGCCTCGACGTCGTACTTCTTCCACTGCGCGAAGCCGGTGTCGCCGGCGCACATCAGCAGCACGCGATGGTGGATCCCCAGCCGCTGCAGCACTGCTTCTGCGTGACGCGTCAGCAGCTCGAGCTCGTCCATCGACCGCTCAGGCGTGGTGAACCGCACCATCTCGACTTTCTCGAACTGATGCAGGCGCAGATATCCGCGCGTGTCCTTGCCCGCGGCGCCCGCTTCGCGCCGCCAGCACGGCGTGAAGCCGACGTGGGCGATGGGCAGTTCTGCGCCGTCGAGGATCTCGCCTGCGTACAGGTTGGTGATGGGAACCTCCGCCGTCGGAATGAGGAACATGTCGTCGTCGGCGTGGTACGCCTCGTCCTCGAACTTCGGCAGCTGCGCCGTACCGATCATGGCGTCGCGCCGCACCAGGTACGGGGGCGACACCTCACTGTAGCCGTGCTCGCTCGTCGCGACGTCGAGCATGAAGGACGTGAGCGCGCGCTGCAGTCGTGCGCCGTCACCGCGCAGCACGGCAAAGCGCGAGCCGGCAACCTTGGCCGCACGCTCGAAATCGAAGATGCCGAGTCGGTCGCCGAGGTCATAGTGCGGCAGCGGTGTGAAGTCGAAACGTGGCGCCTCGCCCCAGGTGCGCACGACGACGTTGTCGCGTTCGTCGACGCCGTCGGGGACACTCTGGTGCGGCGGGTTCGGCACCTCGAGCAGCAGCGCACCGATGCGGGCGTCAAGCTCGGCGAGCTCGCCCTCACTCTGCTGGATGCGGCGCTTCAGTCCCTCGAGATGCACGCGTTGTTCGTCGGTGGGCGCACCTCGGATGTCCTTCGATGCGCGGCGCTGCTCGGCGCGCGCCTCCTCGACGGCCGTGCGCAGCCGGCGCGCGTCGCCGTCGAGACGCAGGATCTCGTCGACCGGCGCACTCTCGCCCTTGCGATGCGCACCGTCGCGCACCGATTGCGGGTCATCACGGATGCGCTGCAGCGGCAGCATCAGGCATCCTCGGCGCGTTCGCTCGGCGACTCGTGCGAGCGGGTGTCGTGGCCGTCGCTTCCCTCGCCTCGCAGCGGACGCATCGTCGGAAATAGCAGGACGTCGCGGATGTTGGTCGCGCCGCTCAACAGCATGAACATGCGGTCGACGCCGATGCCGAGGCCTCCCGCCGGTGGCATGCCAACTTCGAGCGCTTGCAGAAAGTCGTCGTCGATCGGCGGGATCTCACTGTCGCCGGCGGCGCGCAGCCGCGCCTGTTCCTCGAAGCGGCGGCGCTGGTCCACGGGGTCGTTCAGCTCGCTGAACGCGTTGGCGATCTCACGTCCCGCGACGATGAGCTCGAAGCGTTCCACGAAACGCGGGTCGTCGCGCCGCCGCCGCGCCAGCGGCGACACCTCGGCGGGGTAATCGAGCACGAACGTGGGCTCCCACAGCTCCGGTTCGACCGCGTGCTCGTAGATCTCGAGCAGGGCGCGACCGGGCCCGGCACCGCGCGCGATGTCGATACCCATGTTCCTCGCCACGTCACCCAACTCATCCCACTGATCGAGCGCATCGATCCCGCGCCGTTCGCGCACGAGGTCCACCATGCGGGCCGCGGTGAACGGCGGCTGCAGGTCGACCGTGCGGCCGCCGATGCGCCGCACCAACGGGTTCTCGCACGCTTCGCCACCACCCTCCTCCACCTCCTGTGGACCGACGGCTGATGCGGCATCGACGATCAACGCCTCGGCGAGCTCGCGCATGTCGTCGTATGTGGCGAACGCCTGGTACGCCTCGAGCATCGTGAACTCGGGGTTCCATCGCGGTCCGAGGCCTTCGTTGCGGAACACGCGCCCGATCTCGTACACGCGCTGATACCCACCGACGATGAGCCGCTTGAGGTGGAGCTCGATGGCGATGCGCAGATACACGTCGGTGTGCAACGCGTTCCAGTGCGTGACGAACGGTTCCGCGGTGCCACCTCCCGGGACGGGCACGAGGATCGGCGTCTCCACCTCAAGAAACCCGCGCGCGTCGAGTGTCCGTCGCAATGAGCGCACCACGGCGCTGCGCGCGGCGAAGTGACGTCGCTGCGCGTCACTGCTGACGAGGTCGAGATATCGCTTGCGATAGCGCGTCTCCTGGTCCTGCAGTCCGTGGAACTTCTCCGGCGGTGGATGCAGCGCCTTGACCAGGGGCGTGACGCGGGACGCGAGCACGCTCGCCTCACCGCGCTTCGTGCGCGTCATGCGCCCGTTGACCGCGATGATGTCGCCGAGATCGAGCAGGCCGATCACGCGGTACCCGGTGTCCCCGAGCACCTCCGAACGACACCACACCTGCAGCACGCTGGTGTCGTCCTCGATGTCGGCAAAGGACATGCCACCCTGCGGTCGCAGCCGCTTGATGCGGCCTGCAACCGCGACCTCGGGCCCGTCGCCGTCGCTGCCGTCTGGCGCTCTCTCGCGCTCGCTCAGCAGGGCGCGCGCACGGTCCAACGTGACAGACGGCCGGAAGTCGACGTTGTATGCGGGAAAGCCCAGCGCCGCAAGCTCATCGACCTTGCGCAGCCGCTCCGCAAAGAGATCGTCCGCCGGCATGCCGCCTATCTTCGCGGTTGCCACAAAGGAGGCGAACCAGCGCGAGTGAGTGGCCGGAACAGCCGCGCCGGAGGAAGGTGATCAAGTT
>JBHEMA010000095.1:0-20827 GCA_046262795.1 Candidatus Dormibacteria bacterium
GGCGCTCGGCGGCACCGGCACCTGCGCTTCCAGCTCCGGAAGCGGGCCCAGCGGGAACCCGAAATCCTGCGTGCTGCTCAGTGACGCACTCAACCGGTTCAGCTGTTGCGGCGTGAACGGCTTGAGACCCAGCTGCGTTTCCACGCCCGGTCCGAAAGCGGACAGCAGCACGATGACGATGGCCATCAGGCACCCGACCCCGCGCGGTCCCATCTACGAAGTGCTCCGCAACATCGGTCGATAGTTCATCCGGCGGCTCCGGCTCGCGACGCTGTCAACTGCAGTGATCCGAACGCGATCAGCAGCCCGCCGACGGCCGTCACAACAGCCCCGAAGCCAGGAGCGATGCCTGGCCCGGAACGCAGGGCCAAGACAAGCGACATGCCGGAGGTGTTGATGACCAGGACCGCGACGAGGATGCGGACAATGGCGGGCAGCGGACGTCGGATGACAAGCGGCAACAACACGATCGCGACGATGAGGAGAAATGGCCCCACGCTCACACCGTCGACGTTGTTGGTCACAAGTCGCGCAATCGGCAGCTGCCACGCGGAGATGGAACCGCTCTGTGCAACGAACCACGGAAGGAAGCTGCCTGCGATGACGAGCACCGCGCCGAACACCGCGGTCGGCGAGAGCGATTCGATGGGGCTTCGCGCGGGTGCGGAATCCGTCACGTCTTGAAGCCTCGGAACAGATAGTCGCAGCCCCCCGTGACCGTCGGGCCT
The DNA here is from genome assembly GCA_046262795.1 of Candidatus Dormibacteria bacterium. Classification (GTDB taxonomy): domain Bacteria; phylum Chloroflexota; class Dormibacteria; order Aeolococcales; family Aeolococcaceae; genus JAFALX01. Next base: position 729 of record JBHEMA010000095.1, read on the forward strand.
CCACCCTGGCTGACGTTGATCGTTTCTCTGATCGCGCCGGTGATGACCGTGCTGGTCACAGTCCCTTTCGCTTCGTTCTGGGTGGTCCCCGCCGCAGTCGGCATCACATCGCTCAACGCGTCGTACGAGGAATCCGCTGGATCGAATTTTCCTTTGAGCGCGCCTCCCTGGAAGGTCATCGTGATCGACGTCCCAGTGATCTGCACCACGGTATCGCTGGTCTCGCCGATAGCGGCGAGCGCCTTTTGACACAGATCTTTCGTGACCGTTGACGTGTTGCCGCTGTCGTCGACGTACTGACCGAAGGGATTCGTGTCGCTGAAAGTGAGTGCGTAGTGATCACCAGGGGGCACAGCGGTGCTCGGACTCGGCGATGGTGTTGCGCCTGGAGACGGTGAGGCGCTCGGCGCCCGAGGCGGTGATGTCCCACCGAGCGGGAGTGGGAACGGCTGATTCGTCTGCGGGTCGACGACAGTGATCGTCTGCTGCGGTTGCGGTGCAGGCTGCACGATGATGATCGTGGCGGGCTGATAGCCCGCCCACGGCGTGCCGTTGTACGTCGGCGTGCCGTGCAGCGAGTACGGCGGCGTCAACGGGTTGCCGCAGTAGCAACGAGCGCGCGGTGTGCCGTAGACGTCGACGAGCACGGCGGTGCCCGCCTGAAGCACGTCCTGGTACGGGTTCGCGTACGCATTCACGAAGCCGTGGTTGGTCACGCGCGTGTCGTAACGCAGCAGCACTGACGTGAGATGCGCGATGTACGCCGGCACGAGGTTGGTGTCGATACCCTCCGCTTCGGCCCATGCACGCAACTTGTCCGGGTTGGCACGCAGGTAATCGATCATCTTCTGTTTGTCGCAGACGGCGACGTTCTGCATACCCCCGTACAGACCGGGCGTGGAGCCGTAGTAGCTCGGCGTGCCGCCGGTACCGGCGTTGGGCGGCTGCGCCTTGATGGTTGACGATGGCTGCGCGACCGGCGCGGTGAATGGATCCTGCCCCACGGAGTTGGCGGCGGTGAGGAAGACCTCACCCTGTGCCTTCGCCACCGGGCCGAGCAGCAGGAACGCGGTCACACCGCCAATCAATAGGACGGCGATCACGCACAGGATGGATTCCTGCCGCGTCCACCGCGGCCGTGGCGTCGCACCGTTGCTCGACCGTGCGACCGGCGGTGGCGTCGGCGGGCGAAGCGACGGCGGCTGCGGCGGTCCAGGCGCGCCAGAAGGCGGCATCGGAGTTCCGGGCCCGGTCACCGTCGCTCGCCCTCGACACCGACCGCCGCATTGCGCTCGCACAGCACGAGCGCATGGTCTCTGTTCGCCGTCTCGACGCCCCCCTCAGCGTGTGGGGCGGACTATACGCCGACGCATGACGGATGTCAGCGCGGTGTCAGGTGCACCGAAGCGATGAACGTGTCGTGAGATCGGCGGGAGGGTTGTCGAGGCCCGCGGTGCCGAAGACGTAGACGAGATGGACGACGCCGACGAGCGTCACCGTGAGAAATGTCGTGGGCCCTGAGCACTCGATCGCCATCGCGGCGGCAATCAGCTCCTCGAAGTCTGCCTCACGGGCTCACCCGTTTCGGTGACTGGTATCGCCTGGCCCGCTCCAGCGACCCGAGTTGCGTCGCTGTCATCGGTATCGTCAGCACTGCTGATGGGCAGGGCATCGGCCAGTCGCTCCCGCATCTCGGTCAGCGCTGACACGGTGCCCTCTGGCGGGTCATAGCCCCACGCAGCAAAGAACTCGTCCATGTGCTCACCAATGGCGATGAGCGCTCGGCGCGCTGCGGCCGCGCGCGTGCGCATGACGTGAAGGACGAGCACAACCTCGGGTTCCGACGAGCGAGCGGCAGCCTGAAGGGATTGACCAAGATGCGCATGAAGACCTACCAGCGCCTGAAGATCATCGAGAGCAGCGCCGCACAGTCCGTCCTTCACGAGATCGTCTCCGCGCGCAAGCGCCTCCAGGATGCGGACGTTCATCGTCACCCACGAGTCGAACGCGCTCACAGCCAGATCCAGAGCCACAGGCCGTAGTTGCACCCGTAGGAGGTCGTACGGGTTCTGCGCCAGGAGCGTGCGGAGTTGATCCACCAACTCCGTCATGGGGACCCCCTTCTTCACGCAGGCGTCCGGCGTGGCCTCATTGCGTATGCGGTCGAGCGTCGATTGATCGGCTGCGCTGAAGAGCAGAATCCGCACGCCGGGCGCCTTCTCCCGTATGTCGGGGATGGCTTCGTCGCCCCGCATCACGGGCATGTCGAGATCGAGAATGACGGCCGCCGGCGCCAAGATAGCGGCCAGAGCAATGGCCTCTTCCCCGTTGCTCGCCTCTCCGACCACTTCGATGTCGGGGCAAAGCTGCAGGCGCGTCCGGATCATCAGGCGCAGCTCTGGCCGATCATCAACGATCAGCACGGGATATACCTCATCTCCCACGGGAACGTTCGGCGACATGTCCCCGGCCTGGTACGACACGTCGAACTCCTTTACTACCTAACTCGTCGGGCAAACTGATTGGAAAAGAATAAGACGGATACAAGATCGTCTTCATGCGAGCGATCTTGTATTGGAGGTGTATCGGGAGCAGCAGCCGACCGCGAGCGTTCACTGATGCATGCGCGCAGCTTCATACGGGTCAGCCCGTCAGGAACCGATCGAGCACCTCGAGCAGCTGCCGCACCGCAAGGGGCTTCGTCAGGTAAGCACTTGCTCCCCTGCCGAGCAAGCGATCAGCGTGTCCCTTGGTCGCATCCGCGCTGAGCACGACGACCGGAATATTTCGCGTCGCCTTGGCCCTGCGAAGACGCTCGAGCACGACCTCCCCGCCCAAGTCGGGCAGGTGGAGGTCGAGAAGGATCAGGTCCGGCTGGTGCTCCCGCGCAAGATCCAAGCCCAACTGCCCCTGCATGGCGGGAATCAATCTGACACTCGGTCGGCGACTTAACGTGCCTTCGACCAGGCGCACGTTGGCCAGGGTGTCCTCGATGTAGAGCACCCGTCGATCCTGCGGATACTCGCACACCGCCAGCAGATCATCATCCCCGCCGACGGGTTCCTCAACTGCCACGGGCTCGCCTGCGCGCAGATCGATCTGCACCGTTGTCCCGAGGCCCGGTGTGCTGACGATGCTCAAGCGTCCCCCCATTGCGGTGACGAGGTCGCGACACAGGACGAGACCGAGCCCGATGCCATCGATTCCGTCAGCAGCCGCGTTCAGCCGTTCGAAGGGAACGAACAGCTTCGCAAGCCCCGCCTCGTCGATACCCTTCCCAGAATCTTCGACACTGATCCGTACACGGTGGTCCGCTCGCACCACTTCAACGCGCACGTTGCCTCCAGCGTGGTTGTACTTGATCGCATTTGAGATGACGTTGATGAGCACCTGCCTGAGGCGCTGCTCATCGGCACAAACGTACGTCATCGCATCGGCAGCAGACGGGCGCTGGAGCTCGATCTGTCTGTTGGCCGCGAGTGGTTGCATGAGATCCACAGCGCTATCGATGATCGGTTGCAGCGCCACGGGCTCCACTGATAGCGACATCTGGCCCGACTCGACGCGCGACAGATCGAGAACCACGTTGATCAGGTCAAGGAGATGGGTTCCCGCTTTGCTGATCATGTCCAGCCACTCCCGCTGCCGAATCTCCATGTCGGTGAGCGCGAGGAGTTCGCTGAAGCCAAGTACGGCGGCAAGCGGCGTGCGGAGTTCGTGACTCATCTGCGAAAGAAAATGACTCTTGGCCGCACTGGCCAACCGCAGTCGCTCGTTGGTGGTCTGGAGTTCGCGAGACCGCTGCACGATTTCTGCCTCAGCCGCGGCCGTGCGTCGGCGCAACTGGACGCTGACCACCTGCTGCTGAGCGTCCATCTCCTCGAGACGCACGAACTCGGTGACGTCCTCAACACGATGGATGATGTGCAGGAGGCGCCCCTCTTGGTCGAGGACGGGCGTGTTGATGGGACTCCAGTACCGCACCTCGAACCCACCGCCTTCCTCTTCCGGGCGACGGATATCGTATTGCTGGACGGCCATGGTGTCGGCGTGCCGCTCCTGACGCACCCGCTCGAGCGACTTCCTCAGATTGCTCACCCCTGTCGGCTCAGGATCGTCGGGGTTGTCCGGGAAGACGTCGAAGATGTCCCGACCAACTATCTGATCACGCTGCGTCGACGTGGCTGCGAGGTACGCGTTGCTGACGGCGACGATGCGGAACTCGGGATCAAGGATCAGATAGAGGCCTGGCAGCGCCTCAAAGATGGGGCGCAGGTCGACAGTGTCTTCCCTCAGGGTGGCTACCGATTCAAGAGGGCTCGGGACACGCACGCAGAGATCTCCAGCTCAACGCAACCGCTCCGACGGCCATCGTAGCCGTGGACAGGCGGTCGGAGGTCGCAGTTTGATGACGTTGGTAAGCCCGCCGGACGTCCATGCGGTGCCTTACCCGGGGGACGCCGTGAGCCGCAGGCAGAACGTGCTACCGGCGCCGACGGTGCTGGACATCAGCGACAACGTCCCCTGCTGATGTTCAGCGAGCTGGCGGGAGATGTACAGACCTAGACCGGTGCCCGGTGGCGAGTCGCGTTCGTTCACTCGTGCGAACCGCTCGAAGATCCGCTCAGCGAGGTGAGCCGGGATGCCGCGGCCGCGGTCGGCGACGCTAATAGCGATTTCCTCGCCATCGACCTCAGCCCGAACCTCGACGGCGGGAGGGGCCGGCGAATACGCGACCGCGTTGTTGAGGAGGTTGTCGAGGATGCGCGCTGTGAACGCGCGGTCGCCGCGCACCCGCACCTGACTGGGCAGGGCGTCCGCGGTGATTGCGCCGTTGCGGAGCGCCGCCCGAGGACGTACCCGACTCAGTGCCTCGTCGACGACCTCAGCAAGGTCGAAGGGCTGGATGTCCGCCTGCACGCTGCCGGCCTCGAGCCGCGCAGCGAGCAGCAGATCCTCCACCATCTCGCTTGTCTCGCGGGCGTTCTCCACGATCACCTCCAGGTGGTGCCTGGCCGGCGAATCAGCGGGAAACTCTTCGAGGAGAAGCTCTGAGTAGCCAGTGACGAGCGCAAGTGGCTGACGCATCTCGTGGACCATCATCCGGACGTAGTCCTCAACGCCGGCCTTCGCCTCGGCTATCTCGGTGACCTGCGCCGCAACGCGAGCCTCGGCTTCATGGCGCACGCTGATGTCTGCGACGAACGCGATGAAGATGGTTTCACCGTCAATCTTCGCCGCAGGTGAAATGCGGATCTCCACCGGGAACTCGTGGCCGTCTTTGTGCAGCGCCTCCAGTTCCATGACGCTGCCGAGCACGGGGCCCTCCCCTGTACGCCGGTACCGCTCCAGACCGGCGTCGTGACTGGCGCGATACCGGGGCGGCACGATGAGCTCGGAGAGGCGCTGCCCGACCGCCTCCTCGGTGGGCCATCCGAAGGTGCGCTCAGCCACCGCACTCCAGCCATTGATGCGTCCGTCCTCTCCCATGGTCACAACCGCGGCGAGCGCCGAGTCGATGACCACCTGCAAGAGGTCCGGGCTGTGGAGACGCGAAAATGGATTCGCGGGCCGCGCCTGGCCGCTTCTGGGACGCGCCGGTTCCATGCAACTCCAGAGTAATGGCGATAGCGCCCCGGCGCGTGAGTCTGACCCCGCGACAGGCCGGTTTGGTCAGACGAGGAAACGGAACCCCGTGGCTTCCGCCGGCGACGACCCATTGCGATGGCGAGCGTTCACCTGGAGTCGTCCGCCACCTGATCGCGGTAGCGGTCGACGTTTTCCTTCAGTCTGAGCATGGCCGCTTGCACACCAGGCTTGATCACCCACCGCGCCAGGAGGGGCAGGACAAGACCGAGGACACCAGGCGGCGAAGGCGTCCTCAAACTGCGTTCAACTTCGGTGCCGGCTCCGACAGGCGTTAGAACGAATTCGTTCTCGAATGTGAGGGCGTGCTCCTTTTTGAACACGCGCGCGTGCTCGGTTGCAGCGAACGCGATCCGCCAAGGCCTGTCGAGTGCCGTGACTTCGACATCGTTTGAGTACTCGCGCCAGTCACGGGGTAGCGAACCGTGGGAGCGAAACCGACTCCCAACCTGGAGTGGTCCTCCGGAGATCGGTTCGATCTTGAAGGGTCGCGGCGACCACTCGGCGTGGCGCGAGAAATCCGCGAGGTAATCGAAGATGTCTTCAGCAGCGCGCGAGACGACGATTTTCCACGTCAGGAGCGACACGGATGGTCAACGATACTCGTCGTGATGCGAGTGTTCGATTTGTAGGGATCGCACCAGGCGCCGACGAAGCAACCGAGGATCGCGGTTACATCGACTTCACGTTCGCGAGGTTCGACGAGTTCATGCGGCGCTACGTGCCCTTCAAAGCGCCCGCAGCCCGCGCACGGCCTTCGTCGTCGCACGCATCGAACGGTCGCTGGCACTGCGCGAGAGCAATTGAGTAACCATGAGATCCCAGTGCATAACAACGCTTGCAATGCACATGGTGAGCAGCGTGGGCCCGAGTGTGACAGCAGGAAGAGCCCGCCCTTGTTCAATTCAGGCCGAGGCAGCTCCGGGCGGGAGCGGGAGACGGGACTCGAACCCGCGACCTTTTGCTTGGGAAGCAAATGCGCTACCAACTACGCTACTCCCGCGCGCGCAGCGTGGATTGTATCGAGGCAGGCGGTTGGTGACGCGGCCGTCACCGTGCGGTGATCCGCGGCCCGCACCATCGACGCATGCCCGTCGGCAGTACCCGATCAACGCGCGCCCTGCTCGTCGTGACCGTCGCCTTGCTGACCGCGTGCGGCTCGTCCGCGGCACAGCAGGCCGCCAGCTCCTCGACGTCGTCCAGCGGCAGCGCGTCGCCGTCGCATGCGTCCACCTCATCACCAACACCGGCGCCCACGCGCAGTAGCACGACGCCGTCGTTCGGCGCAGCCAATGCGCCGGCACTCGGCAGCGCGGCCGCCCCGTCGTTCACCGTCACGCGTCCCGATCCGATCGGCGCGTTCACCGGCAAGCCGCCGGTGATCGGCGGCTGCAGCGTGTTCCCGCCGGGCAACTCCTGGAACGAAGACGTCTCGACGCTCGCGGTCGACCCCAACTCGTCGAACTACGTCGCCGCGATCAATAGCAGCAGGCAGTACCTGCACGCTGACTTCGGGTCGGATCCGGCGTACGGCATACCGTTCAGCGTCGTCAGCGGGTCGCAGCCGTTCGCACCCATCACTTTCACGGCGTATGGCGACGAGAGCGATCCCGGACCGTATCCCGTGCCGCAGAACGCACCGGTCGAGGCGGGCAGCGACCGCAACGTGCTCACGCTCGATTCGGCGAACTGCCACCTGTACGAGATGTTCAACGCGTATGCGAATGGCAGCGGCTGGAGCTGCGATGCCGGCGCCGTCTTCGACCTCGGCAGCGACGCACTGCGCCCGGATGGATGGACGTCCGCTGATGCGGCGGGTCTCCCGGTTCTTCCGGGGCTTGCGCGCTACGACGAGGCTGCGTCAGGCGTCATCACGCACGCGCTCCGCTTCACCGTCTCGCAGACGCAGAACGGGTACATCCACCCGGCCACGCATCAGGCTGGTGTTGCCAACGCCAACGATCCGCCGATGGGACTTCGCCTTCGCCTCAAGGCGTCGTTCGATCTGTCGCCGTACCACGGGGAGACGCTCGTCATCCTGACCGCGCTCAAGAAGTACGGCATGATCGTCGCCGACAACGGCAGCAGCTGGTTCATCAGCGGCGCGACCGATCCGCGCTGGAACGATACGGACCTCGATGAGCTGAAGGGTGTTCCCGGCAACGCGTTCGAAGCCGTGCAGACGGGGGCCATCCAGCACTAGCGCGTCGCGCTCGTTCAGTAGTTGGCGAACTCTTCGATGCAGGCGCCGACCGCGAGCAGCGTGCGATCCGTTGCGGGCGCGCCGACTATCTGCAACGCGACGGCGAGACCGTCGCTTGCGTGTGCAATCGGAATCACGAGCGATGGGCAGCCCGCGATGTTCCACGGCGGGCAGAATCCCATCCAGCGGCCGACGCTCACCGACGTGCGAAACCAGCCGCCCTGCTTCCACATGCCCACCGCCGGCGGCGTATACGCAAGCACCGGTGACAGGAGCACATCGCGCTCCTTCATCCACCGCTGCAGTCGATGCGCCACAGCATGCGCATCGGCGTGTTTGTGCCATCCGCGCTCGCGTAGCCACCGTCCTCGATCCACCATCGCCCGTGTACGCGGTTCTACCGCGTCGAGGTCGAGCTCCATCTCGTCGGCGTCCTCTGCGATCCCGGCGAGGTACGAGCGCAGGAATGACACGGGCAGCGGCGGATACGGGGGATTCGCCTCGGTCACGTCGTGGCCGGATGCGGCGAGGTAGTACGCGACGCGACGAATCGCATCTTTCACCTCGCGGTCGACGCCGGCGCCTGCGACGGGATTGCGCAGTGACAACGACACGCGCAGCCTGCCTGGCAGCGCGCGCAGCCGTGGATGTGGAGGACGCCCCTGCAGCACATCGAGCATCAATGACGCATCGCGAACGTCGCGAGCCAGCGGACCGGCGACGCTGAGTCCATACCAATGCGATTCCGCGCCATTCGGAAGCGGGACGAGACCACGAGACGTCTTGAGTCCCACGATGCCGCAGCACGCAGCTGGAACGCGAATGGAACCGCCGCCGTCAGTGGCGGTTGCCAGCGCCGCCATGCGACTTCCGACCGCAACAGCGCTGCCACCGCTCGAGCCGCCGCAGGTGCGCTCCCGGTTGAGCGGGTTGCGCGTCGCCCATCCGGGTCCTTCAGTGAACGGCCAGATTGCGAGCTCCGGCATGGTCGTCTTGCCGATGACGATGGCGCCCGCGTGACGCAGCCGGCGCACGACGATGGAGTCGGCGTGCGCATGCCGGTGATGCAACGGCGCAGTTCCATGTCCCGTCGGATGACCGACCACGCGCATGTTGTCCTTCACCGCCACCGGCACACCGGCGAGCGGCAACCGCTCACGGTCGGGCCGCTGCGCCAGCGCTTCAGCCTCGGCCAGCGCCTGGTGCTCACGCACCAGCGTGAACGCGTGGAGATCACTGTCGAGCGCTGCGATGCGCTCGAGGTGGTCACGCACAACCTCGACGGGGCTGAGCGCACCAGCGCGCACGCGCTCCGCGATGTCGCGCGCGTGCAGACGCGTCGAGTTCGCCGGTGGCGCCGGCGCCGCAACCGCAGTCACGATGAGCTCATCGCGGTGCAGCCGCGAGCTCGGTCACAGAGATCTTGCCGTCAGCGTAGTCGGCACGAATCTTCTTTTTGTCCTGCTTGCCAACCGATGTTTTCGGGATCTCCTCGATGAATGCCCAGCGTTCCGGGAGCCACCACCTCGCGACGTTGTCGCCGAGATAGGCGCGCAGCTCATCCGGCGTCGCGCTCGCACCCGGCTTCAGCACGACCGTCGCGAGCGGGCGCTCCTGCCAACGTTCGTCCGGGACGCCGACGACAGCGGCATCCGCAATGGCGGGATGACCCATCAGCAGGTTCTCGAGCTCGACCGACGAGATCCACTCACCACCCGACTTGATCACATCCTTGGAGCGGTCTGTGATCTGCACAAACCCTTTGGCGTCGATGCTGCCCACGTCGCCGGTGCGCAGCCATCCGTCGTGAAATTTTTCCGGCGCGCTGGCGTTGTAGTACGAACCCGTGATCCATGGGCCTCGCACCTCGATCTCGCCGACGGCAACACCGTTGTGCGCGACTTCGTTGCCCCCGTCGTCGACGATGCGCAGCTCGACACCGGGCACGCTGCGTCCCGTCTTGGAGCGATAGCGCATCTCATCCTCGGGTGTCGCGCCCTTCGGGGGCAGAGCGATCGTGCCGATGGGGCTGGTCTCGGTCATGCCCCACGCCTGGATGAGCTCGATGCCGAGCTTGTCGCGAAACGCACTGATCAACGACGCCGGCACCGCGGAACCACCACACACCGCGCGCTTGATGCTCGACACATCAGTGCCATTCGCCTGGATGTGCGCCAGCATGCCGGTGAAGATCGTCGGCACTCCGCCGGTGAACGTCGGCCGCTCCAGCTCGATGAACCTGCAGAGCCCCTCAGGATGCAGAAATCGATCGGGATGCAGGATGTCCGTACCGAGCATCCACGCTGCATAGGGCGTCCCCCATGCGTTGACATGGAACATGGGAACGATGACCAAAAGGCGGTCACTGTCCTGCAGCTGGAACGACCCCCACACCGCGAACGCGTGCAGGTACATGGAGCGATGGCTGTACGCAACACCCTTCGGATCGCCCGTCGTGCCCGTCGTGTAGCACATGGCCGCCGCGCTGCGCTCGTCGAGCACCGGCCAGTCGAACGAGTCGGATTCGCCGGCAATCAAGTCGTCGTACGCGATCGTCTCGCCGAGCGCGCCGGTGTCGCCCTGGCCGACGACGATCACCTTCTCCACCGTCGTGAGGTGCTGACGGATCGCTCCCAGCAATGGCGCCAGCGACACGTCGACGACGATCACCTTGTCAGCGCCGTGATTGACGATCTGCGCCAGCTGCTGCGGTTGCAGACGCAGATTGAGCGTGTGCAGCACCGCGCCCATGCAAGGGACCGCGAAGTACGCCTCCTGGTGCTCCTGATGGTTCCAGCAGAGTGTGCCGACGCGATCACCGGGCTGCACGCCGAGACGCCGAAGCCCGTTGGCGAGCCGCCTGATGCGGGTGGCGACGTCGCCGAAGCGCGTGTGCCGCGCGCTCTCGCCCTGGAACGTGATGACCTCGCTGTCCGGGAAGACGCGCTCGCCACGCCGGAGCACCTCCGTCAACGTGAGCGGGACGTCCTGCATCGTCGAATCCATCGGGACTTCCTCGTGAACGTGACCCAGTGAGACCGCCCATTGTCCACAGCCCGGCGCCGACGTGCCAATCGCTAGCATCCGGCGGGTGATCACCGCCTTCCTATTAATGGTGTGCGAGCCGGGACGGATCGCTGAGATCGGGCGGAACCTCGCCGACATCGACGGCATCGACGAGGTCTACAGCACGACCGGTAGCAAGGATTTCATTGCGGTGGTCCGCGTGCCCGACCTCGAGGCGCTCGCGACGCTCGTCACCGAGCGCGTCGCGTCGCTGCCCGGCATGCGCCGGACGGATACGCATCTGGCGATCCGCTCCTACGGTCGCGCCGACGAGGCGGCCGCCTTCGACATCGGGGTCGACTGATCGCGTGGCACTTCAGTCGACGCCCGCGCTGGAGGCGCGCGACGTCACCCGCAGCCTGCCGCTGGGCGGTAGCGTCGTCGAGATTCTGCGAGGCGTCAGCTTCGCGGTGCAACGCGGCGAGTTCGTGGCGCTCATGGGACCGAGCGGCAGCGGCAAGTCGACGCTGCTCGGTGTCATCGCGGGCCTCGACCGGCCGACGACCGGTCACGTGCTCGTCGACGGCATCGACATCACCACGATGCCGGAGAGCCGTCTTGCGACTGTGCGCAACGCGAAGATCGGCATGGTGTTCCAGGCGTACAACCTCATCCCCACGCTCAGCGCGCAGGAGAACGTGGAGGTGCCGCTGTACGCGGGGCAGCACCCGGGATCTCCGGCTGCGCGAGCGCGCGAGATGCTCCAGCTCGTCGGGTTGGGCGCCCGTGCGGCACACCGTCCCAACCAGCTGAGCGGCGGCGAGCAGCAGCGCGTCGCCATCGCGCGCGCACTCGCGACGAATCCGGCAATCGTCATCGCTGACGAGCCGACGGGAAATCTCGACGCGAAGAACGGCGAGAACATCCTCTCATTGATGTCGGCGCTCCGCGACAGCACCGGCAGCACGTTTCTCGTCGCCACGCATGATCAGCACGTCGCCGCCAACGCGCAGCGGATCGTCCACATCGTGGACGGGGAGCTCGACGGAATGAATCTGCCTTCGCCGGCGGGAACGTGACCATGACGCGGTTTGGGTTCTACCTCCGGTACTCGATGCGCTCGCTACGGCGCGGCGGCCAGCGAACGGTGCTCGGTGTGTTCTGCATCGCGGTCGGCGTCATGGCCGTGGTCGCGCTCCGTCTGGCGGGCAACATGATCAGCGCCACGCTGACGTCGAACATCCGCGCCGCCAACGGCGGTGACGTGTCACTCGTCTCCACCGCGATACCGCTCACACAGACGGACCTGGGAACCATGCGCCGGCTGCAGCAGCAAGGCACGATCCAGCAGTACCTCGCGATCGGCGTGGAGCGCGCGACGCTGCGCCATGCCGGCGGGCGCACGCTGACGGCGAGCGTCAACGTGCTCGACGACCCCTCACGCTATCCGCTCGTCGGCAGCTCGCCGATCGCGTCCCCGTCCGACGCCACCTTCGGTTCGGCCTTGTCGGGGCCCGGTGGCGTGGTGCTGACGCAGTTCCTTGCCCAGACGATGAACGTGCGCGTCGGTGACGACGTGCGCCTCAATCTCGTGGGCGGCGGCGGCGCCGACCTCAGCGTGACGGGCGTACTCGCCAGCACCACGTCGTTGAGCGTGGGATCCACCGCCGTCTACATCAGCTCATCGACGTACCACCAGCTGAGCCAGCAACCGGAGGGCTACGGCATCGTCCTGATGACCACGACGTCGGATGCGGATGCGTCGCAGGCGGCCAACCAGCTCGGCGCTGATTTCCCGACCGCGACGGTGCAGACGGTGCAGCAGGCGCTCAACGCCAACGTGCAGGCGTCGTCGCAGGTCACGCAGTACCTCGAGATCATCGGACTGCTTGCGCTCGCCATCGGCGGCATCGGCGTGGTGAACACCCTGCAGGTGCTGCTGTCGCGTCGCCGCGTCGAGATCGCGATGCTGAAGACGAGCGGCTACCGTCGCCGTGATCTGTACGCGATGTTTGGTCTCGAGGTGGGCGCGCTCGGACTGCTCGGTGGCCTCCTCGGCACCGCGGCCGGTGTTGGCATGAGCGTCGTCGTCAAGGTCCTCATCGAGAACGTCATCTCGACTTCACTGGTGTTCCAGGTGACCGGCACCGCGCTCATCACGGGGGTTGCGGTAGGACTGGTGACGTCACTCATCTTCGGGCTGCTGCCAGTCGTCCGCGCGGCGTCGATCCGTCCGCAGGAGGTGCTTCGCGACTCACCAGAGGGTCCACGCCTCGGGTCGCGCGCGCAGGTCCTCGGCCTGTACGCACTCGTGACGGCGCTGTTCATCCTGCTTTCCGCATCGATCCTCGGGGACTTCTTCCTTGCGCTGCAGATCGTCCTGTACTCGCTGTGGGGGCTGCTCCTGCTCGCGGGCATCTTCTCGCTCGTGCTCTGGGCCGTCGGTCACGTCCCGGTCCCCGAGCGATTCACCTTCGGCTATGTCGCACTGGTGACGGCTGCCGTCGTCGTCGCGGCGGTGATCACCGTCTTCCTGCGTGGCGTTGGCGTCGCGGTGCTCGTCGCCGCGGCATGCGGATTCGTCGTCGTGCTGCTGCCGCGCTCGCAGCGCACCGTGATCAAGCTGGCGCTGCGCTCGATCGGTCGGTCACGCGCTCGCACGTCCGGCACGCTCGTCGCACTGTTTGCCGGGGTGTTCACGATAGGACTCGTCATCGTCGTTGGCCAGGACATCTCGGCGGAGATCAGCAACGCGCTGAATAACCTGGCGAGCTACAACGTCTTCGTTATCGCATCAGCGCGCGATGCGAGCGCGGCCACGTCCGTCACCGCGAATCTCTCGGGTGTCCAAGCGCGTCGCGCGACGCAGGACATCATGACGCGGCCCGTCTCGGTGAACGGGGCGCCCTTCGGCCGGACGGTGGGGCCACCGAGCGCGTCCAGCGGTCAGCGTCCCAGCGAGCGCGAGGCCACGTTGTTCGAGCTCACCGGCGTCGAGGGATACGATCTCGCCGCGGGGCAATCGCCGGGGGTTCAACCTTCGACAGGGCCGCTCGGCGGGCAGCGCGCCGGAAGCTCGGGTCGCGCGCTGATGTCGTCCGACGCCGGTACGGACAACGTGATGGTGCTGAGCGCGCTGCGTCAGGCGCCACTCAACCTCAAGGTCGGTGATCAGATCGTCGTGCAGAACGCAAGCAGCGGCGCGAACGTGGCGCTCAACGTCGTCGGCTTCTACTCGGCGGCCACGCGCAGCAATGGTCAGGTGCAGATCAACTTCTTCTTCGAACCGATCCTCGCCGATCGCAGCGTCGGCTCACAGCTCGGCAGTGGGTCAGCGCTTGACATCGTCGCGCTGAAGATCAATCCCAACGACAAGAACGGCGCGCTGCACACGATCGAGAACGGCGTACCGGGAGCGACCGTGCTCGATCTTGCAGACCTCGGGGCCCTGGTGCAGCAGGTGCTCGGCAACCTGGTCGACCTGCTGATCGGCATTGCGTCACTCGCGCTCTTTGCCGGTGTGGTGATCATCGCCAACACGGTGGCGCTGGCCATGCTCGAACGGCGCCGCGAGATCGGTATTTTGAAGTCAACCGGGTACACGAGCCGTTCGGTCCTCGCGCAGGTGCTGGTTGAGAACGGTGTCGTCGGCGGCATCGGCGCCGTCGCCGGCATGATCATGGTCAGCGTCGCCACGGCGCTGCTGGGCAGTCTGGCACTCAAGACGACGCTCGATGTGGCCACACCGACCGTGCTCGTCATCATCGCCGGCATCGTGCTCCTCAGCATGCTGGTTGCGGCTGCTGTCGCGTGGAATCCGTCGCGCGTACGCCCGCTCGAGGTGCTGCGGTACGAATGACGGGAGCTGAACGCTTCCTGGCGGCTGCGCGGCGCCAGAGCACGGACTGCACGCCGGTATGGTTCATGCGTCAGGCGGGTCGCGTTCTCGCCGGATACCGCGAGCTGCGCGAGCGCTATGACATCCTCACGCTGACGCGGACGCCTGACCTCTGTGCACAGGTGACGCTCATGCCGGTGCGAGAGTTAGGGGTCGACGCGGCGGTGATGTACGCCGACATCATGCTGCCACTCATCGGCATGGGCGTGCCGTTCTCCATCGATCCCGGCATCGGGCCCATCATCCACGCTCCGGTGCGCGATGCAGCTGCGGTTGATGCGCTGCGCGTCGCCGATCCGCTCGAGGCGACACCGGATCTGTTCGAAGCAATCCGCATCGTTCGCCGCGAGCTCGACGGCGGCACTGCGGTGATCGGCTTTGCCGGCGGTCCGTTCACGGTGGCGTCATACATGCTCGAAGGCCGGCCGAGCAAGGACTTCGCGCACACGAAGGCGCTGCTCTACGGTGACAACGCGCTGTGGCACCGCTTGATGGAGACGCTCACGGATGTGACGATCAAGTACCTCGCGGCGCAGATCGATGCCGGCGCGCAGGCCGTGCAGCTGTTCGACTCGTGGGCGGGTGCGCTCGCCGTCAGCGCCTACGAGGACCACGTCCTCCCCTACACAAGGCGGGTGTTCGACTCGCTGCGTGACCGCGTACCGACGATTCATTTCGCCACCGTCACCGCACATTTGCTGGAAGTGCTGGCGGGCGGCGGCAGCGCGATCGTCAGCGTCGACTGGCGCCTACCGCTCGACGCGGCGTGGGAGCGCATCGGTACCGACCGCGGTATTCAGGGAAACCTCGAGCCCGCCGCGGCCGCCGCGCCCTTCGCCGTGACCGCCCGCGAGGCGCGGGACGTGCTGGCTCGCGCGGCGGGGCGGCCGGGGCACATCTTCAATCTTGGTCACGGCGTGCTGCCGCAAACCCCGACCGACAATCTGCGCCGCCTCGTCGACCTCGTGCACGCCGAAACGGCGGTCACGTGATCGCGCTACTGCTCTGATCGCTCCGTCACCGCAAACCGTCACTGATCGCGCACGAAGATGATCGCCACGCTGTCCTGGTATGCGGTGTGCCAGCCGGGCAGCTGCTCCATCGCTCCGGCGAGCGACGAATCCGGGATCAGGATCGCGTAATCGATGTTCTCGCGCACGAGAATGGCGTGCCAGTCGCTCGCGAGGTTGAACACGTCGGCATACTCGGTGAGCAGGGCATCGCCGGTGACAATCGTCTCGCCGTAGATGAAGACACGTCGGTTCGGGTCGGGATAGAAGCGCCATGCCAGATAGCCGCCCCACGCGTACTCGTTGAACATGCGTGTCCCGACGTTCGGATGCGCGGCGAGCCACTCCGACGCCGCTACCGGAAAGTTCGCAGCGGTGGCTGACGTCTGCGCTCGCAGCGTGTACGCGATGAAGGCTGCTGTCGCGATCACGATCGCAGCGAGTCCGGCCGCAAGGAGGCCGCGCGCTCGCTCCACATCACGACTGAAGTCATCCACGATGGCGGGCCTGCGGCGCAAGGCCTCCCACGCATCACCCCACGACCACGCGAGCACCGGCGTCGACGCCGCAGCGAACAGCGCGATGTGGCGCACAGACTGCAGCCCCATCACCACGACGAGCAGTGTCTGTGCGATGTGATGCAGTCGCGGCCGGCGAAAGGCGAACCCGACGAGCAGCAGCAGGATCGCCAGCTCGAACGGGCGCGTGTTGAGCATGTGGAAGTCGGGCGAGTGCCACTCCCGCACGAACGACTCCTGCAACGAGCTGAACGTGTTCTCCCACGCGTATCGATAGAGACCGAAGCCCTCCGGCGTGATCAGGATGGCCACGGCACTGCCGAGCGTGATCAAGCCGAGGATGCGCAGATTGCGGCGGTGCGTAGCATCTTCGCGACGCACCACGGCGTGTATCGCCTCGACGGCAAGCGTGAGGCCGAGGAAGACGAGCCCGATGACGACGCCCGTGTGAAAGTTCGCCCAGACGACGACGATCAGCGGTAACCAGTACACGGCTTTGGAGCGTCGTGCGATGAACGTTTCCAACAGGTACAGCTCGACGCAGAGGAACATGAATGTGAACATCTGGGGTCGCGGCCCCCACACGAGATTTGCCGCGAGCGCTCCGACACCGATGGCGAGCGCGGTGATGAGATACGGCGCGCCGTGGACGCGGATGCGCTTGAGGATGAACCAGAATCCGAGCCACGTCACCGCGCCGAAGACGATGCTCACGAGCGTGAAACCCTGGATTCGGTAGAGCACGGCGATGAGCAGCTCCGCGAGATAGTCGTGATCGAGCCATGGATGCGTGCTCACCGTGAATGTGTACAGGTCGTGCGGTGGAAACGCGTGGTTGTCGAGCATCCACTCCGCCGTGCGCAGGTGCCAGAAAATGTCCGGATCACCCGCGCGCCGAACCAGCACCGCGAGGATGCCGACCATCATCCCCGTGAGCACGAGATTGCGTGGCGTCATCCGCGCCCTGATTGCTCTCATCGGCAGCGGGTATGGTGCCTGAAGCTCGTGCCTGCCGGGCTTCTTGGTACCGTGGGCATCATCGTTCCGGCACAGCAAGGGGCTCTCCCATTTCGGTTCCGCGGAGCATCAGCGCAGTGCTACCGGCCTTCAACGAGTCGGCGGTCATTGCAACGACCGTGCGCAGGACGCACGAAGCGCTCGAGAGCGCGGGCGCGGGCAGCTTCGAGGTGATCGTGGTCGACGATGGCAGCGGCGACGCAACGAAATCCGAGTGCGAGGCCATTGCCGCGACGCTTCCGCGCGTCAGGGTGATCTCACATGGTGCGAATCGCGGTTACGGTCGCGCTTTGCGCACCGGATTCGAGGCAGCTAGCGGTGACGCGGTGCTGCTGATGGACAGTGACGGGCAGTTCGATCCCAACGACGTACAACGGCTGCTACCACACTGGACAGAGCGCACAGTCGTCTGCGGTTATCGCGCGCATCGCAACGACCCTCTGTTTCGCCGGCTGAACAACGCAGCATTCTTCGCCGTCGTCAACGCTCGGGTCGGGCGCACGGCGCGCGATGTCAACTGCGGTTTCAAGCTCTTTCCGGCCGCCGTCGGCCGGGGGTTGACGTCCGACGGTGCCCTCGTGAGCACGGAGCTACTCGTGAAAGCGCGCGACGACGGGTATCGCATCATCGACGTCCCGATACCCCACGCGCCGCGGCTCACGGGCTCGCCCACAGGTGCCAAGCCGTCTGTGGTGCTGCGCGCATTCACCGAGCTGTGGGACATGGATCGTCAACGTCGCCGCATGCTTCGGCGCGAAAGGACGTCATGAGCATGGTTGCGAACGGGTCTGGTGCCATCGTAGGCAACCGGACAGGTGTGCTCTTGATGACCTTCGGGTCAGCGGTGACGGCGGACGACGTGCCGGCGTACCTCTCGTCGGTGCGCGGCGGGCGTGCCGTGGCCGATGAGCTGGTGGCGGAGTTTCAGACTCGCTACCGCCGCATCGGCCGCTCGCCCCTGATCGAGATCACGCTAGAGCAGGCGGCCGCGCTGCAAGGCCTGCTGGACGTGGAGGACGGCGCCCGATGCTACCTCGTGCGCGCCGGCATGCTGCACTCCGAGCCCCGCATCGCACGTGTCATCGACGAGCTCGTTGCCGGCGGCGCAGCGCACATCATCGCCGTGGTGCTCTCACCGCAATTCTCCCCGATCATTCTTGCTGGCTACGAGCGCGCGCTCACAGCGGCGCGTGAGGCGCACCCAGATGTTGGGATCGTCAGGGCCGGCGCATGGCACATGGAGCCGGAATGGATCGAGTCACTCGCGACGCGCGTCCAAGAAGCGCTGGCAACGCTGCCTGCCGAAACGCCGCTCATCTTCACGGCACACAGCCTTCCCAAAGCTGTTGTCGATCGCGACCCCGCTTACATCGAGCAGCTGCGCGACACGGCGCGTGCGGTGGCGCTGCAACTGGGGTTGGCCGCGGGACTGTGGCAGTTCGCATACCAGAGCGCGGGACACACGCCGGAACCGTGGCTCACGCCGGACGTGAAGGACCTGCTTCCGGAGATGCGCGAGCGAGGCGTGCGAACGGTGCTCGTCGTGCCGGTGCAGTTTCTCACCGATCATCTCGAGCTGCTCTACGACATCGACATCGCAGCCGTCGACGAGGCGCGGGAGCATGGCATCGAGATGCGCCGCATCGCCATGCCGAACGCAGCGCCGGACCTCATCCGCGCGCTCGCGGCCGTCGTCCACCGTGAAGCCGCAGCGCAGCCGAGGAAATATCAGGCGGCTGAGCGCCGCTACTGAGCGCGGCTACGGAGCGCCGCGAGGCTCCCGTGGAAGATTCCACCATGAGTGAATGTCGGCGTCGTTCCGGGCGCGAGCACGTTGCGCGTCAGCTCGGATGACGGCATGAACTGCACGAAGCGCGAGTCGACGCGGCTGCGGTCGACAATTGTCCTCTCGAGCACGCACGAGTTGTACTGACGTGCGGTGTCTTCGAGGGTGTTCGCGTTGAGGATGACCTCCTCGCCCCAGTCCCGCGCCCAGCGCCGCACACCGGGAATCGAGCTCGCCTCCGGAGTGAGGCACTCCGCTGCGACGACGTTTTCGCTGCTCGCCCAGATCCCGGACTCGGTGTTCAGCACGAGGGTGTGGTTGCCGATCGTGTGACCCGGCGTCGCCAGCAAGGCGATGCCGGGCGCAAGCAGCACGCTGCCCTCGATCGCAAGCAGGCCCTCCGTCCGCAGATCCGTGTACGCCTGCGGCTGATACCACGGCATCTGCAAGGGGTGCAGCCGCTGCAGGGACTCGAGCTCGGTGCGCTGCACGATGAGCTTGGCGTTGGGTAGCTGCGGTGACAACGGTGCTTGTGGTGAGAGGTCGGGCGCCGGTACGGTCGTGCCGATCCATCGGCGCACGTCCTGCGTGTGCAGATGATCGAACGTGATGTAGTCGATGTCGGCCGGTGCGATGCCGAGGTTGCGCAGGTGTGTCAGCACGTCGCCTCGCGGTTGCGAGAAGAGGCGCTCGAACATGTCGGGGGTGCGCTCGCTCAAGCGGGCGAAGTACGGCGTTCGTCGCGCCAGCTCCGTGTCGGTGGGTTCAAAGATGAGCGTGCGCGGTCGTCCGTCCGGCTCGTGCCAGCGCACGATCATCATGCGATGCGTCAGCGTGACGAACGGCGCCGGCGAAAGTGCGGCACGGTACAGCCCGAACTTCGTCGGATACGGCAGCGTCACGAGATCGAAGGTGCCCACCCAGTCGGGCGTACCCGTCGTGCGAAACCACTCGCGAAAGGCTGCTGCTGCTACCGGCACCAGATCGAGCTGGCGCCCCGGTTGCGCCTCGGCGT
>JBHEMA010000096.1:0-6487 GCA_046262795.1 Candidatus Dormibacteria bacterium
AACGCCTGCGGCGTGACTTTCCCGATGCCCGCATCGTCGAGCTCGATCACGGATACGACACTGTCGTCGGCGAACGCGGGTATCGCATGTCCGGCGGCGAGAAGCAGCGGCTTGCGATCGCGCGAGTCGTGCTCAAGGCGCCGCGTGTGCTGATCCTCGACGAGGCGACGTCAGCGCTCGACACCACGAGCGAGCGGCTGGTACAGGCGGCGCTGCAACCGTTGATGGCGGGGCGAACGACCATCGCCATCGCGCACCGCTTGTCGACCATCCTCGCCGCCGACGTCATCTTCGTGATCGACCGCGGCCGTCTGGTGGAGCAGGGCACACACAACGAGCTGTTGCAGCGCGGCGGGATGTACGCGCAGCTCTACAACCAGCAGTTTCACAGTGGGCAGGTCGAGGCCGAATGCGAGGACGGCGTCGTGCTTGCCAACGGTGAAGTGGTGCGCGTCGGCGGGGCTGAAGCCGAAACAGCGGCCCGCTGAAGTCAGCGGTTGGTCCTCGTTGCGCAGAATCGCACCGTGTTAGTCGCGGTCATCGCCGACACCCACATCCCTCGACGCGCTCTGGATCTCCCGCCGACTGCGTGGCGCCACATAGAGTCGGCTGATGCCGCGATCCACGCGGGCGACGTCACCGAACAGGCGCTCCTAGAGGAGCTCGCGCGCGTCAAACCGCTGTATGCCGTCGCCGGCAACAACGACCTCACGCTTGCGGCACTGCCTCAGCGTCTCGAGCTCACGCTCGACGGCGTCCACATCAGCGTTGTGCATGACTCCGGACCAACCGCAGGTCGAAGAGAACGCCTGCGGCGTGACTTTCCCGATGCCCGCATCGTCGTCTTCGGCCACAGTCACATCCCGGTGAATGACGACGACGGCGACCTGCTGCTGCTCAATCCCGGCTCGCCGACCGACCGTCGAAGCATGCCGACCTTCACGATGGCGACGCTCACGCTGCGACGCGGCTCGGTGACGAACGCAAAAATCATCGACCTCGGTTTGGAGCGCGCCGCTGCAAGCGCGTCTGCTCGCGTCGCCCGGCAAAGAACGCGCTGAGGACCGCACCGCACTCCTCCGCCATCACGCCCTCCTCCACCGCGATCCGATGATTGTTGCGCGGATGCCTCAGCACTTCGTAGACGCTGCCATCCGCGCCTTTCTTCGGATCGCGGGCCCCATAAACGCAACGCTCTATGCGCGCCTGAACCATCGCACCGGCACACATCGGACACGGCTCGAGCGTGCAGTACAGCGAGACGCCGTCCAGCCTCCACCCGCCGACGACGCCCGCTGCGCGCCGTAACACGAGCATCTCCGCGTGCGCGCTTGCATCACCACGCCGCTCCATCGCATTGCCCGCCGCTGCGATCACGCCCGCGTCACGCACGGCAACCGCTCCGACCGGTACCTCGCCACGACGACCCGCCGCTTTGGCGAGCCGCAGAGCTTGGAGCATGAACGCCCCATCGAGGCTGGGTGCGGTTGGCACCTGCGTCTTAGCGGGCAGCCGCACACGTGCCGCCGGCGAGTTCCGCAGGCGACCTTCGGTCGCCGAGGACTGTCTGAGCACAGGCGGTATGTGTGCGCTGCCCGCGCAAACCACAACGCAACCTAGCCGGCTGCGACGAGCGGCAGTTCCTTCTTCAGTTCCGGCTTCTCGACGACACGCATGGTGTCGTCGATGAAGCGTACCCGCTCGAAGGTGATGCAGTTGACCGGGCAGTGATCCTCGCAGATCCTGCAATTCGTGCAGCGGTCGTAGTTGATGTAGATCTCGCCCTCGACGCCGCCGCCGGTGGGATCGCCGACGTTGGTCTTGCAAACGAGGTTCTCGCCGCCGGATGAGCGCTCGCGGTCCTCACCGAAGACGACCACGTCGATCGCTTTCTCGGGACACACGTCGTCGCACGCACCGCAGAGCACGCACACGGACTCGTCGTAGTGGTGCACCGAGTCGCACTGGAAGCAGCGGATCGCCTGCACGATCGCCTCGCGATCGCTCCAGGGCTGCTCGACCTCCGTCATGTCGTAGCGCTTCGACGCCTCGAGGATGCCGGGCTCAGTGCGCACGAAGTACTCCGATTGCCGGTGATCGTCGGTGCGCTCGATGACGGTCTGATACAGACGGCCGTCGTCGGACTCCATGTCCTCACCGAGAAACTCGCGGATCGACCGTGCGACGCGATGGCCCCAGCCGGCGGCATCGACGATGAACGACGGTCCCTGCACGCAGTCACCACCGGCGAAGAGCTTGGGCACCGACGTGTGCCCGCCGCGGTCAGCGGAAATCAATCCGCGGTTGGTCACGGGGACGAGCTCGTCGGGCCGCTCCATGATCTGGCCGGAGGCGAAGATCACGTAGTCGGCGCCGACGGTCCAGCGCTCGGCACCTTCGATCTCCTTCACCGACGAGAAGATCAGCTTGCCACTCAGCGGGTCGAAGTCGAGATCGTGCAGTGGTGCAAACGAGACTGCGCTCACCTCTCCCCTGCTGTCGCCGTGGACCTCCTTGACGATGACGCCGTCCTTGATCTTGAGCCCGATCTCGCGCGCCTCGTGCAGCTCGTTGCCGAATGCAGGCAGGCGGTCCTCGGGCTCGATCGCGACCATCCACACCTCGCGAGCACCCAACTTGATCGACGTCTGGCACGCGTCGGTTGCAACTGCGCCACCACCGACGACCACCACGCGTCCGCCCACCGGGAACTCGTTCGGAATCTGGTCGTACGACACCTCGCGCAGGAACGACATGGCGTCGATGACCTCGGGCAGATCCGATCCGGGGATCGGCAGCACCCGTCCTTTCATCATCCCAACCGTGAGGAAGACGGCGTCGTACTCGTCGAGCAGGTCGTGCACCTTGATGTCGTCGGGACCGCTGCCGACGTTGCTGTCGGTACGCACGTCGATACCGGTGGCGAGGATCATCTGGAGCTCCCACTGCAGCTGCCGGTGATCGAAGCGGAACGGCGGAATCGATGTGCTCAGCAGACCGCCGACCTTCGACTCGCGCTCGTACAGCACCACGTCGTAGCCCTGCACCCGTAGGTCGAGTGCCGCGGTGAGACCCGCCGGTCCACCACCGACGATGGCGACGCGCTTGCCCTTGCTCGGCGCGATCTTGTAGTCGATCCACAAGCCCTGCTGGAATGCGAAGTCCGTCGAGAAGCGTTTGATGCTGCGGATCGTCACGGGGTCTTCGTTCGGATCCCAACCGCGCTTGCAATCCGTCTCACACGGGTGGTTGCAGAGCCGCCCGAGCATGCTCGGAAACGGGTTCGTCTCGTGGATCACCGACCACGAATCCACGTAGCGGCCCTGGCTCACGTAATCGATGTAGGTGGCAATGTCCTGCCGGATCGGACAGTTGCGCTGACAGGGCGTGATCGGCACGTTGAACCCGAGATCGCGATGTCCACGCAGGATCTTCATCGGCGCCTTGTCGACAACGTTCTTGCCGATGGCCGCGAGGAACTGCGCTGTGCTCACCACCCCGGCAGGCGCACTCGCACGCGAGAACACGCCGCCACTCAACTGCGTGACGATGACGCAGTCCGCGCCCTGCTGCCGCATCGCGGCGGCGCCCTTCTCCGCCACCTCGCCTATGTCCCGCTCCGGCGCAGGGCGCACCACGTCGCGCACGTACGTCGACGTGAGTTGGGTGTACGCCGGCACGATCGCCTCGAGTCCAACGGTGCCCAAAATCTGGCCGGCGCGCGTGACGAGCAGCGGAACCGGGTGCTGCGCGCGCAGCGGTCGGAGGATGTCGGCGAGCGTGTCGTCGGGATCGCACTCGGCACCGAGCGGCTCGGCAAGCGTCGCCAGCTCAGGCATACGCCTCCTTCGGTTGCAGCGTGAGCGCGTGGTCCGCGATTTCCCGCGGCGTCACCATGCCGACGACGTTCTCGTCGTCATGCATGACAACGGCGAGCCTGCGGCCATGTTGACCCATCAGCGCCACGACATCGGACACGCGCTGATGCTCGTCGACCAGGAGCGGCTGCTGGTGCAGCACGTCGCGCGCAAGCGCATCGGTCGTCGGCGGCCGCACCGCGAAGTCGCTGCCGGCGATGACCACGTCACCTTCGATGAGCCGGTCGATGATCTCCTCCTGACGCACGTAGCCGACCGGGCGCCGGTCGAGCAGGACGACGATCTCGCTCAGCGCGTTGTCCGCCATCAGCTTGGCGACCGCGTCGACCGGGGTGCTCGGCAGGCAGAAGACGACCTCGTCGCGCAGCACCGAGGCGATCTCGGGGTCGAGAGCGTCGGGCGCGAGACGATCCGGGTCGAGTGAAGCGGCGACCGGCGTGCCCGTCATGGGCAGCGCTCAGCCACGAGGGGGCACATCGGTTCGAGTATACCGAGGGGCCGGATCAGGCCTCCTTGGATGCGCCTTCGGTTGCCATCTGTTCCTGCAGACGGCGCAGCACGTCCTGCCAGTCCTCGGACTGATCGACCGCGGCCGCGAAGCGCGGCGTGGCCTTTTGGATGCGGCTTCGTGTGCGGCTGATCTCGCGCTCGCGGCGCCGCTCCTCGACGCCGCGCGCGGAGGCGAGCGCCTCCTTCACCTCGGCCTCGATCGCGTGCACGCGCTCGACGTCGGTTGCCGAGCGCAGCGACTTGTGGAGACGCGACATCGTTTCCGCGGCGATACGACCGGCGCCGTCCTTGAGCATGTCGGACGCGTGGCGCTTGGCCGAGTCCAACACCCGTTGCGCCCGCGCCTGTTCTGCCTGCTCACGTCGCTGGTCGTCGACGAGCTGCTGCCCGTGCTCGATGAGCTGCTGATAGTTGAAGGCCTGGCTGAACTTCCCGGCGCTGATGCGCGCGGTCAACTGGTCGACATCGTGCGCGTACCGCTCGCGAACATCACCGCTCAGCGCCGCGAGCTGATCCGCGAGGATCGGGCGCGCCTGACCGTACGCGCGCTTCACCCAGGCCGGCAGGTGATGGTGTTGCGGCTCGGTGACCGCAGGCGACGACGACGAGTGCGGCAGGGTCGCCGGCCTGTTGATCACCGGAAACTTCGGCTGCACATCGTTACGCGCACGCACGCGTTCAGACGCGTTACGTCGATCCGTCGGAGGCGAAATCATGCAGCCGTCGCGCGCATGGGCTCAGCGTTCAATGCTACAGGGCGACCCCCACTCATCGTCAGCGCCGCCGCGCGGCCGCGGGTCGCTTGGCCGTCGAAGCCTTCCCCGCCGGCGCCTTCGCGGCTGCCGACTTCGCCGCCGAGCGCGACGCGGCGCGCTTGGCGCCCGCCTCGACGTCCGACTCGAATTCCTGCTGGCGCCGCGCCGCTCGCACCAGATCCTTGAACGACTTCTCCACAGACTTCGCCAGCCGGTCGACATCCGGCACACCGTGTGCATCCGCGAGGTACCCGAAGTTGAGCCATCCCATGTAGCTGAAGATGGCGATCGCCACCTGCTGTCCTTCATAGAGGAAGGCGACCGGAAACGCTTCGACGAGCCGCGCACCGCGGAAGTACAGCGGGAATTGCGGACCGGGCACGTTGGTGACGACGAGGTTGAACCCGATCTGACGCAGCGACGCGCGCGCCACCATCGCGTGCAGCGTCGACGGCGCGAAGCCGGCGAGCTTGAGCAGGAAGTCGGCGCCCACCGCCTGACGTCTCGCCTTGAGCCGGTCCACGGTGGCGCGGACGCGCGCGAGCCGCGCCTGCGCATTGGCTTCGTCGATGGGGAGCTTCACCAGCAGCAGCGCCAGTCGATTGCCGAGCGCGCTGCGCTCTGTCTCATCGCGAATGCTCACCGGACAGAGCGCCTGCAGCGCGTTGTCCTCGTCGTCCGGATCGACGTCGTGACTCATCAGGTAGCCGCGGAGGCCACCCGTCACCGCGGCCAGGACGACATCGTTGATCGTGCCGCCCAAGGTCTCCTTCACGAGCTTGAACTCCTGCAGCGGGAAGCGCGTGTACGTGTACCCGCGTGTGGAGCCCGTGGGACCGTTGATGATCGACTTGGGCGCGCGGATCGTCTCGGCCGTCGCCGCCAACCCGCTGGCCGTGGTCGCAAGCGCACGCGCGAGCCGCGTCGGATTCGCCGCAACCTCGCGCGCGGAACGGAGCAGCCGTTGCGGACGTGAGAGACGATCGCGCAGCGAGCTGAGCAACAGGTCTGTCGGCGTCGGCGCCTTCCCCGGTTGCCACGTCGACGCCTGCGCCGGCCGCTCGCTTGGATCTGGGTCCGTGTCGAGCAGCACGGTGACGAGCTCGAGATTGCTGATGCCGTCGACCATTGCGTGATGCGTTTTGAAGAGCAGCGCCCAGCGTCCGTCGCGCAGCCCCTCGATGAGATACATCTCCCAGAGCGGACGGCGGCGATCGAGCTGTCGCGAGAAAACCCGGGCGACAAACTGCTGCAGCTCACGGTCGCCTCCGGGCCTTGGGAGCGCAGCGCGCAAGACGTGGTTGTTGATGTCGAAGTCGAGGTCGTCGACCCACACCGGTGTGT
>JBHEMA010000097.1:0-3727 GCA_046262795.1 Candidatus Dormibacteria bacterium
CCGTCGTCGTTTATGTCGTACGGATTGCTCGTCGTGAACGTCTGCCCCTGCTGCTGCAGCTCTGGCTTCGTCAATCCCTGCGCGTTCTGGGGATAGGGCAGCTCAGCGGTGTTCAGCCAGGAGCGATCCTTCAGCTCGCAGCTCTGACCGATGCGCCAGTTGACACCTCCCTCCATGTACGCGACGAGCACCGACTGGTGGATGCCCTGGGTGTCGACGTACGTCTGACCGCGCTCGGGATTCGAGCTGCGGTTCCAGAGCGCATCGGCGCCGATTCCCGACATGCCGTCGGGATCACTCGCCGTGCCGGTGCCAGGTGGATTCTGTGCCGGTGAATTGCCGACGTCCTGCGGCACGCAGTTATAGAGGTACCAGTCCTCGCCGTCCCACGTGTTGCTCTGCGTCGGCCCGGAGTAGCCTCGTTCAGCGGGCGCGTAGCCGGGATCGTTGGGATACGAGTTCGGGTCCGCCGCGTACGTGCCTGCGGAGCCGCATGTGGCTGCGTGCGCGAGCAGTGGGGAAACGAGAGGGACGGCAGGCGCCAGCAGCACCAGGCTCAGCAGCGCCATCCGGATCCGTCGCATGAACGCCCTTCCTCGTGTGTCGGCCGCCCACGGTTGGGCGACCGTCCAATGCTACCCAACGTGCGCCAGGGCGCGTTCGCGCGCCGGCTGCTACTCCCCCTCGACGGCGTTCTTGATGTGCTCGACCTTGCTCACACCGAGCCCCGGATCGAGCAGCAGCGCGACGACATCGATGCGGCAGGGCTGCTCGCGCCTATGCGCCTGGGCGCGATACACCTCGAGCAGTGTTCGCAGCTTGCGCTGCTTGCGAGCGTCGACCGCCTCCTGCGGCGGGCCGAACCCCGTGCCGCGGCGCGCTTTCACCTCCACGAGCACGAGCGTGTCTCCGTCCTCGGCGATGATGTCGGCCTGCCCCAGGCGGCTCCGCCAATCCTTGGCGAGAACGCGAAAGCCCTGCTCCTCGAGGTGCTTGAGGGCCGCTGCTTCGCCGGCGTGCCCGACGCGCTGTCGCAGCGGACGCGCCGGCGGCAGCGGTTCAGGAGTACGCAAGGCCCGGTTGGACGATGGCATGCCAGCATGCTACCCATGACGGAAGGGAGATACCCGGTTGCGCAGCCGAGGAGTGGCGTGCGGTTGTCAGAGCTGCTCGCGGCAGTCTCGCTGTCGACGGACCTCGCCGTGGGGCAACCGATGGAGCACGTGCTGCGCGCGACATTGATCGCGCTGCGCGTCGCCGATCGTCTCGGCTTCGACGACACGACTCGACGCGACGCGTACTGGGTCACGCTCATCGCGACTGTGTGCACCGGCGAGTCCTTCGAGATGGTGAACGCGTTCGGCGATGACATCGCGTTTCGCGCGGGCATGTATCACATCGGGCCGTCGCAGTTCGCGGTGATGATCCATGCGCTGCAGCGCGCTGGAACGGGACGCTCACCGCTGTCGCGTATCGGGGCTGCTGCCAGCATCGTCGGCAGCGCAGGCAAGAACGTCGAAGCAGTCTTCGTCGGTCACTGTGCGGTCACGACCGCGCTTGCGCGGCGCTTCGGCCTCGATTCCGGAATCGTCGAGGCGCTTCCGAAGACATTCACGCGCTGGGACGGCAAGGGGCTGCCCCGCGGCGTCGCCGGCGACTCCATACCGGCGGCGGTTCGCGTGATGGTGCTGGCGGACATGGCAGAGGTGCACCACAGGCTGCACGGCGTCGACGGCGCCATCGCGATGACGCGCAAACACGCGGGCAAGCTGCTCGACCCGCATATCGCCGACACATTCGCCGCGTCCGCGGACGCAATCGTGGCGAACCTCGACGACCCGTGGGACCGCACCATTGCCGCCGAGCCCTTGCCTCGCCGTCCGTTGAGCGAGGCGGAGATCGACTCCGTGCTCGAGATCATCGGCGACATCGCCGACCTCAAGTCACCGTGGTTCTCGGGTCACTCCCGCGGCGTCGCGCAGCTCGCGGCGCGCGCCGTCGCGGCAGCGGGCATGCCCGATCACGACGTTGTCACCGTGCGCCGCGCCGGATTCGTGCACGACCTGGGACGCACCGCCGTCGCCAACAACGTCTGGGACAAACCCGGTCCGCTCACGGACGGCGAGCGCGAACGCGTGCGCATGCACGCGTATCACACCGAACGCATGCTGCGCCGGCCCGCGTTGCTGGCGGGGCTCGCCGCCATCGCATCGTCGGATCACGAACGTCTTGACGGCTCCGGTTACCACCGTGCGGTGCGCGGTGCCGACATTCCACTGCTCGGTCGCTATCTCGCTGCGGCGGACGTGTTTCACGCCGTGCAGGAGGAGCGTCCATATCGGCGTGCGATGACGGAGCAGCAAGCGGTGATGCACGTGCGCAACGAGGTGCGCGATGGCCGGCTCGACGGGGCCGCCGTCGAGGCTGTGCTCGGTGTGGCGGGGCACCGCAGCAAGACACCGGTCGCGGCGCCGGCGGGGCTGACCCCTCGCGAGGTGCAGGTGTTGGGGCTGATCGCCCGCGGCGCGACGACGCAGCAGGTCGCTCGTGCACTCGAGATCACGCCGAAAACCGCCGGCAATCACATCGAGCGCATCTATTCCAAGATCGGCGCGTCGAGTCGCTCCACGGCGACGCTCTTTGCCATGCAGCACGGCATGCTCGCCACACTCGAACCCGTCAACGCGTGAGGAGAACCCCTCATGACGGGCTGTCCCGTCGTGCCTACGGTGGCCGCACCAATCCAACCGCGGCACCTGAGGAGCGACCAAGTGACTGGAACAGCCCGCAGCTTTACCGATCCGGCGACGACGACGCCGTTCAACCACGGGCACGAGGACGTCGTCGAACTTTTCGGCACCAAGATCGGCCTGGCCGTGTTCGAGCCGGGATGGCGGTGGTCCAATGACGTGCGGCCGCTCGTCGGTGCCGACCACTGTCCGATCTTCCACGTGGGCTACATGCTCAGCGGTGAGCTCCATATCGACTACCCCGACGGATCGACACTCGACGTCAAGGCGGGCGACGTCGTCGCCATCCCGCCAGGACACGACTCGTGGGTCGTCGGCGACGAGGCCGTGCGCCTCCTCGACTGGGGCGGCAAGGGACACGATTATCCAGCCGCGACGGCATCAGGCGTGGAGGCCGCACGATGACGGCGGAACGTCCGATCCTCACCTTCCGCAGCTCGATCACGACGCCGGCGACGCTCGATGCCGTCTACACCGTGCTCGCCGACGTGAACACGCACCTGGTATGGGAGGGCGAGCAGAGCGACGACAAGAAGTTCAAGCTCGTGACGCTCGAGGCGCCCGCCGGCGCCGCCGCCAAGGGCATGACATTCTCATCGACGGGCATCGTGCCGATGGGCACGTTCCATGACAGTTCCGTCGTCACCGACGCGACGCCGCGTCAGCGTTTCGTTTTCCGAACGCACTCAAGGCTGGAGCGAAAGCATCGTCCCGCGCTCCTCGCGGAGTTCGAGAACCGCTACACGCTGCAGCCGGAAGGCAACCAGACGTTGATTGCGTACGAGTGCTCGGTGTGGCCGCAGAACTACGTGCCGTACTGGCTCAAGCCGGGGATGCGGGCATTGTGTCGCATGAGCGTCGAGCGCACCATCAACAAGAACCTCGTGAGACTTGGCGCGATGGCGAGTACGCAGCGCGCGGCGGTGGCGGCAGTCGCGTAACCAGCGCGGCTAGGCAGACGTCACACGATCGAGCGA
>JBHEMA010000098.1:0-8899 GCA_046262795.1 Candidatus Dormibacteria bacterium
ACCTCGGTGTCCGGTCCCGTGCTCGACGGGACGCACGCGCCATCCGCGGGACCATCGACCACCTCTGCGTGCACCCGTAACGCCGGGTCGTAGTCGAAGTACTTCGGCAGGTGCTCGGCCGTACGTTGATCAGGCGCGAGCGGCGTCTGCGGATGCTGCAGGAAAAGATCGGCGCGAACATCGCGCCACTGCTGCCAGGCGCGCTGCGGATCGCGCTCTGCTCGCACCGCGGCATAGAGCTCCGCCACACGCCGCCGCCACTCCAGGAGTTGCAGCCGCTGATCGATGCCGCCGCTCACGACACCTCGCCAACCCGAACCTGACCCGCCGGTTCGTAGGTACCGATGACGATGCCGAGCTTAGTCGTGATGAGCTCGACAGCGCGCATGGTAGTCGGAACGATGCCCGCGTTGAACAGACGGCGCCCGGAGCCGAGCAGGAGCGGAAACGTCATCAAGCGGAAGCGGTCGACGAGCTGGTGCTGCAACAGCGTGTCGAGGAGTGTGCCGCTTCCCCACACCTGCAGCTCGTCGCCGGGCTCGCTCTTCAGCGCCTGCACCGCCGCAAGCACATCGCCGGTCACGAGGTGCGCCGTCTCAGGGTGCTCGCCTCGCCACGTCACATCGGTCGGGCTGAGCGACTTGGAGACGACGTGCTTGGGTCGCGAGTTGATCGCAGTCGCAATGGCGTTCGCGGGGTCCGTCTGATCAGGCCAGTAGCCGCGGAAGATCTCGAACGTGCGGCGACCGAACAAGAAGGCGCTGGCGTGCGCGTTGAGCTCGTTGACGAACTCGCCGACGGCGGGGTCGGCGAATGGCGCCTGCCAGCCGCCGTGGCTGAAGCCGTCGCTGGGATCTTCTTCCGGTCCGCCGGGAGCCTGCATCACGCCGTCGAGGGTCAGGAACGTCTGAACTGTGAGCTTCATGTCAACAAAGACTGATCGGCGGACCGATTCTGAGCGCTTCTCCTCCCGATGTTCGGGATCCGCTCCGGAGTGGTGCTCCAGAACCACGAGACGGTGCCGGCGGTGGAGATCTCGGTCGATATAGTCAGCGAAGCGTGAGCCCATCCTTCGTCGGCCGCGATGAGGAGCTCGTTGTTGCCGACGAGTGCATCGACGCCGCGATGCACGGACGTCCCCGGGTCGTCCTGTGCGAGGGAGAGCCCGGAATTGGGAAGACGCGACTCGCTGAGCAGGTGAGCGCGCGCGCGAGGCAACACGGCATGGTCGCCGTGTGGGGAGCGGCACAGAAGGTGTCCGGGACACCTCCGTTGTGGCCATGGGTACGCATCCTGCGCGCGGTTGACCAACGAGTCAGCCTCGTCGAATTGGCGGAGCGACTCAGGATCAGCGCGGATCTTTCAAGCCTAGCGCCCGACCTCTTTCGGCCGGATGCAGCGACCAGGCCCAGCGGCCTACCTGACGACCGTTTCCGGCAGTTCGACGCGCTGGCTCGCCTCATCCATGCGGTCTGTGGCGAGACCGCGCTTGCCATGGTGGTCGATGACGCGCAGTGGGCGGACGAGGTGTCAATGCGCGCCCTGCAGCACGTCGTCACGGGACTCACCGACGAGCGACTGCTGTTGTGGGTGAATGCTCGCGAGGCCGACGCCCTGACCGAGGCGTTCGCAGGATGGACGCGGTCGCGGCACGCAACGACCATCCGCCTGCGAGGGCTCTCGGATGCTGCAGTCCGAGAACAGTTGTTGCAGCTCGTCGCCGGCGACGTATCGGCCGCTGAGGTGGCTGACGCAAGAAGAAGCACGACCGGAAATCCCTTCCTTCTCACGGAGTATGCGCGTCTATTGGGGGAACGCCGAGGATCCAGCCGGCCCGTGCAGACAACGCGACGCCTGATTGCGGAACTCGGCACGAGGCTTTCGGAATTGCCTGAGAAGTCCGCGCAGACGGTTCGTGCCGCGGCAATCCTCGGCGAGGAATTCGACGTCCACGTATTGGCTGCGGTGCTGGGCGTGGGGGCACGGCAGTGCGTCCGGTTTCTTGAGCCGGCGGAGCGGGCTGCATTCACCGAACCTGGGCCTGCTCCGGGGCGGTATCGCTTCAGGCACGCGCTGGTTCGTGACGCCGTTGAAGCGGGCCTTGATGCTGCCGATCGCGCACGCCTGCACCGGAAAGCTGCAGTGGCAATCTCTGACCGATACAGAGGAGCACTCAGCGATGAGTTGTTTGCCGTCGCGGGACACTTTGCAGAGGCGGCAGTCGCCGGCGAAGACGACATCGCGGCGTCGTGGCTCGAGCGCGCTGCCGATGCTGCGATGGAGCGGCTTGCGTACGAGGACGCTGAACGCTTCTATGCCGAGGCGCTGCGTATCGGCGTTTCGTTGACGGCAGACGTCCGCTGTCGCTTGCAGTTGCACCGCGCGGCTGCGGCGCATCGATACGGCGCGCTCGGGGTGCAATTTGACGCAATGCTTGCCGCCGCGGATCTCGCCCGCGACGTCAACGACACGGATCTGCTGGCCGAATCGGCGCTCGCGATGGAGCCGGTGGGCGTCGCCGGATTCGACCTCGCCATACGGCGCCTCTGTCAGGAGGTCCTGCCGAGCATACCGGTGGAGTCGAACAGTGTTGCGCGTGCGCGCATTCTTGCTCGCTTCGCCGAGACCTACATCTATCTTCCCGATGCCGATGAGGCGAAGACTGCGAGTCTTCAGGCACTGGAGCTTGCGAGCAGGGGCGAAGATGACAGCGCCGTCGCAGCAGCGATGCGCGCGCGTCAGGTGGTCATCTCAGACCCCGAGGGTCTCGAGGAGCGTGAGCACCTGATGAGGCGCATGCGCGACCTCGGCAGCAAGCGTGGTGATACGTCGCTCGAGATGCGCGGACGGCTCGGTCTGATCGACGCTGCCTTCGAGCGAGGCGATCTTGGACGCGTCGTAACCGAGCGCGACGCGCTGACGCGATGCACCGACGATCTCGGCGGGCCGATGGCTCGCTTCAAGGTGCTGCAAGTGGATGCGGTGCTTGCGCAGGCGCAGGGGCGATTCGATGATTGCCGTCACGCTATCGCTGCGGCGCTCGACGTCATGCGACCGATGGACCACCACGAACCCATCCTGATGCGGTCGGCCGTCCTGTCTGCGCTGGCGCGTCACGCGGGCCATGACGACGACACGCTCGCCGCGACCGGCATCAGCGACGCGCCGAATGGCCCCGATCGTGAGCTGCTCCGTGCGCCGGGGTTGATCGGTGCGGTATCGACGGCAGAGGCGTGCGTCAATGCAGGCCGTCTCGATCAGGCCGCTGCCTTGTTTGCCGCTGTCGGCCCGCCAGTATCGTGGCGTCCGCCGCCGCACGTCGTCCTGCTTGTCTTCGCCCTGGGACTTGGCATCGCGATCGCGCTCGACAAACGCGACGATGTTGCCGTGCTGCGTGACCGTTTGGAGCGCTACCGCGGCCATCACATTGCGTGCGGTCTCATTGAGGCGTCGTACGACGGGCCCGTGGAGCTGTGGTTGGGAAAGGCGTCGCATCATCTCGGACACCTGGACGAAGCGATCGCATACCTCGATGATGCCGCTTCACGGTGCGAACGGTCGGGCGCTCAGGGATTTCTCGTGGAGTCGCAGGTGGATCTCGCCGCAGCATTGCTGAAGCGCGGGCGCGGAGGCGACGTCCCGCGCGCTCGTGCTGCACTTGCGTTAGCGGGTCGTAACGCACGGCGGCTCGGAATGAAGCCATGGTCCGAGCGCGTCGCAGCGCTCACTTCCGTGGCGCCGGACGACAAGTCAGGTCCACTCACTCGGCGTGAGCGCGAGATTGCAGAGCTGGTGGCCGACGGTTTGACCAATCGTCAGATCGCTGAACGCCTGTTTCTCTCTGAGCGCACTGCGCAGAACCACGTGCAGCACATCCTCGACAAGCTCGCCCTCGACAATCGGAGCCAGATTGCGGTGTGGGTGGAGCGGACCCGGGCGACGAGCGGTGCCGGCCACCGGATTTGAGCATTCGCAGGAGTAATCCGGCGGATGCGCCGGCTTCCGGCGATCTCTAGCGTTCGTCGACGGGATCACCGCCCCATGCAAGTACGAGGAGAACACCTATGGCCACAACGACGGCAGCTCCGCCGAACCAGATCATCTGGAACCTCGCCAACACCGTCTGCGCCACACGGGCGCTGTACAGCATTGCCGCGGTCGGCGTCGCAGACCATCTTGACGACGAGCCGCTGACACCCGAAGCGCTTGGGCAAAGCTGCGACGTCAACGCGGACGCGCTCGGACGCATCATCGACCTGCTCAGCACCTACGGCATTTTCGCGGTCAGCGAGCATGGGATCAGCCACACGGATGCATCGCGCCTCTTGCGAACCGACCACCCGCAGTCGATGCGAGCGTTCGCGCGTCTCAACGGCCTGCCAGGCCTGTGGAGATCCCTGGGCGCCATGGACCACTCACTGCGCACCGGCGCCCCCGGTTGGCAGATTGTCGACGCGCGCGGGTTCTTTGCATACCTGCAAGAGCATCCGGACGAAGGGGCCGTGTTCGAAGAAGCGATGACGGCGAAAGCGCGCTTTGACATTGGCAGCATCATCACGGCATACGACTTCAAGCCTTACCAGACGATCATCGACGTTGCGGGCGGTCGCGGACATCTGCTCCAAGCGGTGCTGGAAACGGCGCCGGACGCGCGCGGCGTGCTGTTCGAACTACCCGACGTGGCCAATACCGTCACCGTCGAGAATGGACGGCTGCGCGTGCAGTCTGGCGACTTCTTCACGGATCCGCTGCCGCACGGTGACCTCTACATGCTGATGGAGATCATCCACGATTGGGCAGACGCCGAATGCATTCGGATCCTGCAGGGCGTCCGCGCTGCCGCTGACCGTGGCGCATCACTGATCGTCATCGAGGACATTGCGCCCGACGACGGCATCGATTGGCGTAGCCAGACGATGGACGTGTTGATGCTGAACGTCACCGGCGGCCGTCAGCGAAGCGGGAGGCAGCACGCCGATCTCTTGCGCCAGGCCGGATTCCGTTGCACCAGAGTGGTCGAGACGAGCGGTCCGATGCGGATCGTCGAGGCCGTGGCTGTATGACGGCACGCACGCGGAGGAGGACCGCCTACCGGGACGCGGACGCCGCAACGGCCTACGTCGCAGACCAGACGTGTATAGCGTCGTTGCGGTGCGCTGATCGAGCGCGACGTCGCACAAGCGCGGCGACGAGCAACGCGGCAATCGCCAGCGGCGGCAAGGGAAGATCCGGAACGTCTACCGAGGGCGTGACGCCCGTCGGGTACGCCACGAGGACCACGTCGTACGCGCCGGAGGCGATGTTCACT
This sequence comes from Candidatus Dormibacteria bacterium, assembly GCA_046262795.1. Classification (GTDB taxonomy): domain Bacteria; phylum Chloroflexota; class Dormibacteria; order Aeolococcales; family Aeolococcaceae; genus JAFALX01. Next base: position 5,309 of record JBHEMA010000098.1, read on the forward strand.
TCCTCGACTGGAACGACCACGTCACGGCTATCCGGCAGCACCACGATGTCGCGCGGCACCGTCCAGTCGCCCGCCGTGGCATACATCGACTGCCATGCAAGCGACCCATCGCCGGCGTTCAGCGCCACTGTCTCGGCGAGCGAGCCCGGTACCGCCAGTGGATCGGTCACATACACGTCCGCGCCGGTGCGATCAGCGGCGACCATGGGTCCGCACGTGCAGCCACCGACCTCGTCTGCCGGCAGCTGCGCAAGCCACTCCTGACTCCCGTCGTTGATGTTGTACGCGGCGGTGTCGAACGTATCGACGGTGGCATGCTCACTGAGCGCCGCAACGTAGACACGCGTGGAATCCGGACTCATCGCAAGCGGCCGCATGTACCAGGCGGCGGTACTGCCGTTGTCACCCGACGGATTCAGTGAAGCGCTCCAACTCTCCTGCGCCGTTGCGGCGGAGAATGCGATGGTGTCAACGACGTCCGCCGCGCTGAAGGCTCCGACAGCGACAGGGACGATCGTTGTATCGACGAGAACAACGTCATGGCCGTCCGGTGTGACCATCGCTCCGTCGGTGAAGGGAAGGCCCTGCACCGACAACGGCGCATCCCCCGTTCGTTCGACAGCACCTGACAGTGCGTCGTACTCGACGAGTCGAAAGCCTGTGGCCCAGCCTGCGCCGTTGACCGACGCGAGCACAGCTCCTACCGACGTCCCGCCCGGGAAGGCGACGATGGCGTCGCCCATCCAGCCGGCACCGGGCGCACCCTGCGACTCCGTCTTCCAGAGCTGCGCACCGGTTGCGGCATCGAATGCGAGCGTGTCGGCGCTGTAATAGACGACGCCCGCCGACCCGTGCGCGACGTATCCGGTCGCGACATCCGTCCGGCCATCGGCTGAGGCCACGATGTCTGTCAGGTCGGTCGTGAGAGGCTGCTGCCAGTCGATCTTTCCCGTGGCTGCGTCGAGCGCGACGAGTGCGCATCCGCATTCGCCTGTGAGCACGAAGATCTGCGCAGCAGAGACGGCGAGCGCCTGAGCGTCGGAGACATATCCGGACGTATTCGTGACCGTCGTTGCCCACAGCTCAGAACCTGTTGAGGAGTCGAACGCCGTCACGAACAAGTCCGACGTCGTCGCGCCGATCTCGCCAATGCCACCGGCGATGTAGACGCGGGCACCGTCAGGGCTCGTCTGCTCGATGTGCTCGCTCGTGAAGTTGCCGCCCGGCACGACCTGCTGGTTCGAGGTGCCGTACGGCGCCGACGCCCAGTCGGGGCAGCGGTCCGCGGTTCCCGACACCGTGCACGACGGTGACGGTCCCTGCGCCTGACGCGATGCGGCCGACCCCCGGAGTGCTCCTGCGGGCAGCGACAGCATCATGACCGCCACAGCGATGGCTAGAACCGGTATCCGATGTCGCACCATTCACCTTCCTGAGGGGCTCCAGCGCGCGAGCGGCGCGTTCTTCGCGCCCGCGATTATGGCAGGACGACGCGAGCTTGTTCGTGGCCAATAGCGCGTGACTGCCTCACCTTACGGGTGATGTGGAGCGGGCGGAGCATTCTCCAGCTCGAACAGCATGTCGTCCGGATAGCAGTAGTACCACTCTTCCCCGGGTTCGTACGACCGGATGATCGGGTCACCCACCGCGTGATAGTGCGCCGTCGCATGCTTGCCGGGTGATTGGTCGCAACAACCGACGTGGCCGCACACCTGGCACACCCGCAAGTGGAGCCAGTCGTGCCTTCCGATGGTTATGCACTCGACGCAGCCTGAACCCGACGGCGTGACGCCCTTGATCGTCTCCAGGTGTCCGCACACCTCATTCGCCGGCATCGGCCGTCCTCCGATCGCTCGTGATCCCTGATGCGAGGGGTGTGTTCACCTGCGTCAGCGACTCGTCCCAGTTCGCTATCCGCGATTGGCCTGTGTATGTCGTCTGGAGAAATGCGCGCACGTCGTCATCCGGCGTTTGCGATGTTCGAACGGATTCGTGCGTCAGCAGAAAGAGCCCGGAACGCTCGTCCCAGCGCGCGTCTGACGGTTCGAGCGGTATTTGCTCCATCCCATCCCGCGTCGGAAAGAGGTATGAGTAGAAGGCTGCGTACTGCCGCTGCTCGTCTCCTGGCCACCAGCCCGAGCAGATCTCTTCGGCGTCTTCGCTATAACGCAGCACGGGATCCGTGTGCTTCGGTTGCGCCCTGTGGCCCGAGTATCGAGTCACGGCGATGTCAAACGTCCCCCAGAAGAAGTGCACCGGCGTCGACCGTCCCATGAAGTGCGCGTGATACTCCTTTAACACGAGGTCGACCGTCGACAGGGCGCTGTGGAACCGCGCCGCCGCCGCTGGAACGTACGTGTTGTGGACCCGGTCGTCGGGAAATGGGATTGCGTCTGGTATCTCCTGCGGCTTGTCGGAGAGCCGGACATCCACATCGAGACGCGCGAGCGCGTCAAGCGTGTCGCCGTAGAAGTCCGCCACAGCGCCGCCGAGCGGTCGGCGCTCGATACGGCCGTCGCTGCTTCGAATGGCAACCTCATGTGAGACGAGATCGAGCTCCGCATCGATGGCACGATTGCCTACACGGAGCGGCGACGTCGACAGTCCGCGGGCGGTGACGTATAGCGCGACGTTGGCCCACCCCGGCTCGAAGGGACTCAATGCCAAGCGGAGCTTGCCGATGACCTGTGTGTACATGTGCAGGGTGTCGCGGGTCGGTCGCCAATCCTCGTAAGGCAGCGCAGGCCACGAACTCGCTTCTGCGGCAGGTGTCATCACGTCCTGGTGCCGTACGAATCGTACGGACGCAGGAGCGACTTGATCGCGTGCCGCTCGTCCATGGCTCGGTAGCCCTGGGCCGCGTCTTCGAGCGGCAGGGTCAGGTCGAAGACCTTGCCGGGCTCGATTGCGCGCCCGCAGATCAGGTTGATCAAATGGGGGAGATAGTTGCGTACCGGCGCAGGTCCACCGTGCAGGTGAACGTGCGAGAAGAACAGCTCGTCGCCGGGGAGCTGCACATCATGTGCCACGCCGACGTAACCAACATGGCCACCGGCGCGCGTGGCGCGGATGGCCTGCATCATCGACTCCGGCGTCCCGACCGCCTCGACCACCGAGTGCGCGCCCAAACCGTTGGTGAGCTCCTTGATGCACGCAACACCGTCGTCGCCGCGTTCGGTCACGATGTCGGTGGCGCCGAACTCGCGCGCCAGTCGCTGCCGCGATTCATGCCGGCTCATCGCGATGATGCGCTCGGCGCCCAGTTCTCGAGACGCCAGCACAGCGAGCAGGCCGACAGCACCGTCGCCGACAACCGCGACGGTCTTGCCTGGTCCCACCTCTGCTGCCAGTGCGCCGAACCATCCGGTGCCCAGGACGTCGGACGCCGTGAGCAGACTCGGCACGATGTCGCCTGCGGGGATGCCAGGCGTCGCAACGAGCGTTCCGTCAGCGAGCGGCACGCGCATGTACTCGGCTTGCGCGCCGCGAACGCCCTCACGGTGCACGCACGACGCTTGATAGCCCGCGCGACAGATCTCACAGGTGTTGTCCGAAGCGATGAATGAGCCGACAACGAACTGCCCTGGTTTG
>JBHEMA010000099.1:0-2679 GCA_046262795.1 Candidatus Dormibacteria bacterium
GCTCAACCTCAACCCGGGGATCGCCGGTGGTGATCCCGAGCGCACCGCCGAGCTCATGATCGAGGAGGCGCGACGCTGCTACCACGAGCTGGGCATTCGCGGTTGCAAGCTCATCCCGGATCACTGGACCGCCGAGGACGACCACGCCATCAAGGTGTTCAGGGAGCTGTCGCAGCTCGGCATGCACGTCGTCTTTCATGCCGGTATCTTCATGGACGAGCGGTCGAGCACCTGGTGCCGCCCCGCGTACTTCGAGGGCGTGCACCGCGTCGAAGGCTTCCACGGCCAGGTCGCGCACCTTGGATGGCCGTGGGTTGACGAGTGCATCGCGGTGCTGCTGATGCAGACGGAGCACGCTTCAGAACATGAGATGCCGCTGCGGGCCGATCTTTCGTTCGGCTGCCCACCGGACTGGCAGCTCGACTCGGTGCGCAAGGCGATCAGCACATTGCCGCATCGCTACCTCATGTACGCGTCCGATCTCTTCTGGCCCGTGGACGCGTTCCAGTACGTCGAGAACTACTTCATGCCGCAGCTGAGCATGATCGACGCGGCGGCGACGATGAGCCGTACCGCGCCCGACCAGGGGACGCGCGAGCGGGCCGATATGCGCAAGGCAATCTTCTACGACAATGCCATCGAACACTGGACGCAAGCCACGCGCGGCGTGCCGCAGCAACCGAAGCGCTCGCTGACGACGCCGAAGGTCGATAAGGCCCGCAGCGGACGCTGCTGATCAGCCTCGCGTCGCTTCGATTCCGCGCACGTCGCCGTCCTCGTCGTGGAGCAGGCGAACGTCGTCGAAGCCGAGCCGCGTCAGCTCCTCGCGCGTCGCTCGATCCTGGCTGCCGCCAAGCTCCAGCAGCAGCGCTCCGTCGCGCTTGAGGAAGCGCCGGCTCGCCGCTGCGACGCGGCGCAACACGTGCATGCCGTCGTCGCCTCCGTCGTAGGCAAGAGGCTGCTCGAAAGTGAAGGTGTCGCGCTGCAGGTACGGCAGCTCGGTGGTCGGCACGTACGGAACCACTGCGGTGATGAGGTCGACGTTGCTGGTGAGGCCTTCGGGCAGCGCGTCGAAGAGGTCACCGGCATACGTCTCGACGCCGTTGGCTCTGGCGCAGTCGACGGCGCGTGCGTCGATATCGCATGCGAGCACGCGCGCGCGAGGATGCGCGGACATCAGCACGCGCGCGATCGCGCCGCAGCCGGTGCAGACGTCGATCGCGGTTCCGTGCGACGGCAGTCGCGCGGCCGCGCGACGTGCCAGCTTTTCGGTGTGGATGCGCGGCACGTACACGCCATGGTGCACCTGCACCTCGACGCCACAGAAGACGCTGTATCCGGTGATCCACGCCATCGGCTCGCCGGTGAGCCGGCGGGTGAGCATGCGGTCGAGCGCCTCGGCGTCGGCGCCGGCGTACGCCCTGAGTTCCTGCGCCTCGTCGTCGGCCGCAAGGAAACCCGCGGCACGCAACCGCTGAGCAGCGTCCGCGGCTCGTGCCATGTGACGTCGTACCGTACCATGCGCTTTTGAGGCACCTGTGAGCCAGAACGCATGGCTGGACGCGGATTCGCCTCGCGTCGGGCTGGGATGCATGCGGCTGACGGACGCGGGGATCGGCGAACGCGTGGCGATCGACACCATTGCGGCTGCCGTCGAGTCCGGCATCACGGTGTTCGACACGGCACACTCGTACGGGCCGAGCGCCGACGCTGCCGGAGACAAGGAGCGTGTGCTGGCTCGCGCGTTGCGCGCGTGCGGCGGCGCCGGCCGCGCCCGCGTCGTCACCAAGGGCGGCATGACGCGCCATCGCGCAGCGTGGATTGCCGACGGTCGCGCGTCATCGCTCCAGTCTCAGTGCCAGGCGAGCCTCTCCGCGCTCGACGGGTTGCCGATCGACCTGTACCTGGTTCATGCGCCGGATCCGCGCACGCCATGGCGCACAACGGTGCGCGCACTGGCGAAGCTGCTCGACGCCGGGATGGTGCGCCATGTCGGAGTCGCCAACGTGAGCCGAGTGCAGCTCGACCAAGCACGTGACATCGTTGCCATCAGCGCCGTGGAGGTGCCGCTGAGTCCTTTCAGTGACCGGGCTTTCCGCGACGGCTTGGTTGACGACTGCGCCAGCAATGGCATGACAGTGCTGGCGCATGCACCGCTGGGTGGACCAGCGCGTGTGGCCAGACTCAGCCGCGACCCCGTGCTGGTCCAGATCGCTGCGCGGCATTGCGTCGGCCCCGCCGAGATCGCGCTTGCATGGCTCCTCGACGTCTCGTCAGTGATCATTCCGATCCCGGGCGCGCGACGACCGGAAACTGCGCGCTCCGTAGCGCATGCAGCTGCGGTGCGGTTGAGCGCGGAGGAACGACACCTCCTGCGGACGTCACTCGGATACGCACGTCCCGCAAGGCGCGACGTCATGCGAGCGCATGGCGATTCCGAGGTGGTGCTGATCGCCGGCGTCCCAGGCGCAGGCAAAAGTCGCATGGCCACGCGCTATGTCAGCGACGGCTACCGGCGCCTCAACCGCGATGAACGAGGCGGTTCCATCCGTGCGCTGACGCAGGCATTGGATGACCTGATGCGGTCGGGCACGAAGCACGTCGTCATGGACAACACCTGGGGCTCGCGCGCCGCGCGCGCGGATGCGCTGCAGGTGGCGCACGCGCACGGTGCAAGCG
>JBHEMA010000100.1:0-9166 GCA_046262795.1 Candidatus Dormibacteria bacterium
ACGTCCGGCAGCGTGCTCGGCGAGACGAAGGCTTCGAGCATGCCGGCAACAAGCAGAAGCGTGGCCACACCGAGTGCGAGCTTGACCGCACGACGCGCCGCGAGCGTCAGCGCGTCACCGCGACGCAGCTGGCCGGGTCGCAGGATCGCGCCACCGAGCATGAGGCCCGTGCCGCCCGCGATGACGATGACGCTCAACTCGATGACGCCGTGCGCAGCGATGAACGGCCAGAACTTCGCGTCGTACCCGCCGATGTGCACCGCGGCGGCGAGCGTCCCGATCTGCCAACCATTGGCGAGCAGGGCCGACGCCGTCGGCAGCCCGAGCAGAACGCCACCTGCGAAGCAGACGACAGCCACGCGCACGTTGTTCAGCGTGATGCCCCATCCCGCGAAGGGCGCATCACTGATGGTGCGAGGCACCTCGCCACGCGCCATCGCGTCGAAGAGTGAGTGAGGTACCAGCGACGCTCGCAGATCGGGGCGCAGGTCGACGGCAAGCCACCCGCCGACAAATCCGAGCACCAACAGTGCCACCGACCCCAGCACCCATGGCCACGCTTCGCGAAACGCACGCGGCAGGCCGACCGCAAAGAACGCGAGCAGCGCGCCGGGTCGCGCCGGCCTGCCGCGATAGAGCAGGGGATGAGCGCGCGCACAGAGCCCGTTGAGGTACTCGGTGACCGTGGCCTCCGGAAAGTCACGGCGCGCGATCGCCAGGTCACTCGAGGCGTGTCGCAGCAACAGCCCGAAGCGCTCGATGTCGGCTGTCGACATGGAACGCAGACGCCCGCGCTTCGCCTTGTGAATCGAGTCCTCGAGCGCCGCCCACCGCTGCTGGCGCTCGGCGACGAATGTTTCGAGCGTCACTGCGCGCGTGCGCTCAACTGAAGGTAGAGCCGTTCGAGGAACAGCTCCGGCGGCCACATCCGTTCCGGTGCAGACCACGGCAGCTGCATGCGGTCGTAGAGCTTCGTCGCCAGCTGTGCTGCGAGGTGCGCGCGCAACGGCGGTGTCAATCCCTGACGGCTGAGGAACACGTGCAGTGTCTGTCGTTCGTGCACGCCCAGACGCTCGATACCGTCAATCGCCGGTCCGGGGTCGGGCGTGCGCAGGATCAACGGTGCCGGCGCGGTGACAGCGGCGAGCGTCACCGGGGTCCGCTCACGGATGACGAGCGTTCCGCCGGCCAGATCGCCGAGCCGGCGTGACAGTGGATGGAAGAACATGACGACGAGCCCGATGTACAGCACGCCGACATCAATGATGCGCACGAGATTGCGCACGAGGATGGCGGTCACGTCGGCAGCTGATCCGTCGACACGCACCACGCGCAGACCGAGCGCGGCTTTGCCCGGTGTTCGTCCGCCCGACACGGCCTCGGCTATTGCGAAGTACCCGAAGTAGCTGAAGAACGCGACGCCTGCGGCGATGCCTGCCAGCCAGGTGGCGCCCTCCGGGCCCGAAGCGAGCGAGCCCAACGCGATCGCGGCGAGCGTGAGCGCGAAGGCGAGTGACAACGCGATGACGTTGTCGATGACCTGCGCCACCATGCGGCTGCCCAGGCCGGCGGTGTGCATGCCCACCGCGACGTTCTCCGCCGTCTGAACGCGCAGCGTATCCGGAGGCGAGGTGCTCACGGCGCGCTCACGGCGATGGTGTCGACGTGCCGCCACTGGTGCAACCGGCGGCGCCGAACGCTCCGAAGGTCTGGTCGAGCGTTGACACGTCCTGCACCAGCTTGGCGAAGGCGGACGAGTACTGCGGCGCGTTGCCGCCGGCTGCTGCGGACTGCGCCATTCGCGCATCGCCGACCGCCGTGCTCAACGCTGCCAGCGTCTGAGACCACTGCGACTCTTTCGCCGGCGGTGTGCCGAGCGACGTCAGCTTGCTGTGCATCGACTCGAGCACGGTGACCTCTGCCTTGAGATACGTCGACAGCTTGGGCAGATCATCGGCCGACGGGCTCGTGATCGACGCGACGCTGGGTGCCGGCAGCGCCTGCAGCGACGCCGTGGACGAGCCACAGATGGCGTTGACCATCGCCGTGAACTGCTGCTGGGTCAGCGCACTCGAGGAGCCGCCGCCGCATGCCGCTGCCATGGAACCGGCGAGGAGCATGACGGTCGCGAACCTCACGCGGGGTCGACGATCGCGACCGTCTGGCCCTCCTGCACCACATCGCCCTCGTTGACCAGGATCTCCTTGACCACGCCGGCCACCGGCGTGGTGATCGGGATCTCCATCTTCATGGACTCGAGGATCATCAGCGTGTCGTCCTCCTCGACCGTCTGCCCCACCTTGGTGACGATCTTCCAGAGATTCCCGACCAATTCTGCCTTCACGTCCGCCATGAGGAGTATTTAGACAGGCCGCACGCCGTGCTTGCGCCACGGCCGGCGCAGCTTCTTGGTCGCAGCGCCTTCGAAGGCGTCGATGATCACGCGCCGCGTGTCGGCGGGATCGATGACGTCGTCGATGAACGCCCACGAGGCGGCGATGTACGGGTCGATCGTCTGCCGGACCATGCCGAGGTACTGCTCGCGCGCTGCCTGTGGATCGTCAGCGGCCGCGATCTGCTTTGGAAACAGGATGTCCACGGCGCCCTCCGGCCCCATCACCGAAATCTCCGCGATGGGCCAGGCGAAGAGCCCGTCGGGCTCATAGCCACGACCGCACATCACGTAGTACCCCGCGCCATATGCCTTGCGCACGACCACGGTCACCTTCGGCACCGTCGCCTCGCTCACGGCGTACAGCATCTTCGCGCCGTGGCGGATGATCCCCTGCTTCTCGACCTCCGTGCCGACGATGAATCCGGGGACATCCTGCAGGAACAGCAAGGGCAAGTTGAACGCGTCGCACAACGAGATGAAGCGCGCCGCCTTATCCGACGCGTCGATGTCGAGCGCGCCACCCTTGATCATCGGCTGGCTCGCGACGATGCCGGTTGGTTGGCCATTGAACCGTGCAAACGCCGTGATGACGTTGCGCGCCCACGCAGGCTTGATCTCGAAGAGGTGCTCGTCGTCGACGAGCCGGCGGAGCACCTTGCGCATGTCGTACGCGGCGCGCGGATTCGCGGGCACGAGCTTGACGATGTCATCGATTCGCCGGTCACGCGAATCGTTCGGCTCGCGACGCCGCGCCGGCTCGCGGTTGTTGGACGGAAGAAACGACAGAAACTCACGCACCGCAGCGATGCACGCAGCGTCGTCGTCCACCTCGATGTCGCCGACACCGCTGATGTGGCAGTGGATCTGACTGCCGCCCATTGCATGATCGGTCGTTTCCTCACCGGTCGCCGCTTTCACCAAGCGCGCCCCACCGAGCGCCATGCTGCTCGTGTCCTTGACCATCGGCACGAAGTCGGCGAGCCCGGGTATGTACGCGGTGCCTGCGGCGCACGGGCCGAGCATGGCGGCGACCTGCGGCACCACACCGCTCATCTGCACCTGCTCGTAGAAGAGCGCACCGCTGGCGGCAAAGGTGCTGCCCGCTGCCTCCTGAATGCGCGCACCCGCCGAATCCAGCAGCCACACCATCGGCAGGCGGTTGAGCAACGCCTTCTTGCGCAGGCGCGCCACCTTTTGCTCGCCAACCATGCCCATCGAGCCGGCCATCACCGTGAAGTCGTACGCGGCGCAGTAGACGCGTCGCCCATCGATCATCCCTTCACCGGTGATCACACCGTCAGCCGGTGTCCGGTCCGGCTCCGTGGCACCACCCGTCATCGAGTGTTGGTGCGCCAGCAGACCGAATTCAACGAATGTGTCGGCGTCGAACAGCAATGCGACACGCTCGCGGGCGGTGAGCTTGCGCTTTGCGTGCTGCTGCTCGATACGCTCCTCGCCGCCCATTGCGAGCGCGCGCTCGCGGCGTGACCGCAGATCCTGCGTCATCTCCGGCAGGTCTGACTGCGTGCTGTCCTCCCGCACGGCAACTAGCGTCCCTTGAAATCTGGCTCGCGCTTCTGTAGGAACGCGGTGACGCCTTCACGGAAGTCGTCGCTGAGACTGACGATCGACAGCTGCGCTTGCAGGTGACGCAGCGCGCTCTCGACGTCGAGTGAATCGATGTCGTAGAACGCGTTGCGGCCGAGCCGCATGATGAGCGGACTCCATTTCGTCAGCTGCACGGCCCACGAGCGCGTCTCCTCGCGGACCTCCGCGCCGGGCACGACGCGGTTGACGACCCCCCAGTCGCGTGCCGTCGCGGCGTCGATGCGCTCACCGGTCATGAACAGCTGCATCGCCCGCTTGCGGCCGATGTTCCTGACGACGATCGACATGATCATCATCGGCCACACGCCGACACGGATCTCCGGTGTCCCGAACTGCGCCGTCTCGGCGGCCACCAGCAAGTCGCAGCTCAGCGCAAGACCGAAGCCGCCGGCGAGCGCGTGCCCGTTGATGCAGCCGACGATGGGCTTGCCCAGCTGCTGCATCGCGAGGAACAGTTCGACGAAGACGCCGCGCTCTTCGTGGCGCTGCAACTCGGTAGCGTCCGCGGCGAATCCGCCGAGGTCCGCGCCGGCGCTGAACGCCTTGTCGCCGGCGCCGGTAAGCAGCACGACGCGGACGTCGTCGTCACGCTTGGCTGCGTCGAATGCAGTGATGAGGTCGCGCAGCGCTCGCGGGCCGAGCGCGTTTCGCTGCTCGGGCCGGTTCAGCGTGATGGTGGCGACGTGGTCTTCGACGTCGTACAGGACGTCGGTCAGATCCACGCCGCTGCGTTCAGGCTGCGACGCCGATGATTCGCCCGTCGATCCAGCCGGCCCAGCCGTTGCTGCAGATGATGCGCGCCCATGCGCCGCGCACCTCGCTCACCTGGATCGGGAGTCCCGGAGCCAGGTTGGCGACAACAGGTCCCGCAGGATCCGGTGAGGCCCAGGCGCGCATGCCTTGCGGTGGCACGCTGTGTGTCGGCGCCCACGCCGGTGCGGCCTGCGGTTGTGGCTGCGGCTGCGGCTGGTAGGCAGGCTGCGGTTGATAGGCGGGCTGCGGCTGAGGCTGCGGTGTGAAGCTCGGCGCGCCGACGGGCTGCGCCTGCGGAATCGGCGCGGGTTGCGGTGCCGGCGTGGCTACAGGCGCCGGCGTCGCGGCTGGTTGCGCTGCCGGCGCGGTCGCCGCCGCGGTGGCGACGCCGCCGAGTAGGCGTGCCGTCCGAGCCACCTCTGACGCGGCCTGCACGAAGCTGTTCTTGTTGAGACCGTCGTGATAGACGAAGGTCTGCACGACAACCGAGTTCCCGCCCGAGCTGCGGTCGACCGTGCCATTGATCCACCCAGGGCGGGCTTCGAGCGTCTTCTGGACGTCCTCGGCTGACTTGCTCGACAGCGATGCGGTGTGGCGCACGGTGAGGCGGTCGGCGCCCTGTCCCTGGAGGACCTGGAGCTCGACTGGCGCGCCGCTGCCGGCGCCGGCGCGGATGGCGAGAGCGAAGTCGGTGCTGGGCTCGGAGCGCTCCCCGAAGAACTCCAGGTCGTCATCCGAGTTGCACCAGCCGGTGACGCTCTGCTTGACCTCGTCTGGTGTCATGGCTCTCCTTCTCCTCTCATCGCGCGGGAATTGGTCGGGGGAACTATACCGGGCACGCTGCCAGAGTTCTCGCCCCTGGTCTCGAGGCGCGCGCTGGCGCCAGCAGGAGACGCCGGGTGATCGCGGCGCACATCCGGGTCAGTGCGTTGACGCGGCGGCCTCTGCGTGGGGACGCGGCTCGGCACGCGACAGGTACCGGGTCCAATGCCGGGCAGTGAGGTCTGTTGTGCCGTAGACCCCGACCGCCGCAGCGATGACTGTGAGACTGGCTGCAACCGTCTCCACGTGAAACCCGCCGGGGACTCCGGCGAGCGAGTCGACGATATACGCGCCGCTCAATGCGAATGCAGCCGTCAGGGCTGCCGCCAAAGAACGACGACCCCACAGCAGCAGCAGCGGCGCCAGCAGAGCGAGGTCGCCGGGATTGCAGTGCGGCGCCAGCAACAGCGACGCCGCGACGGCGAGCGCGACGGTCGCTGCGACATCGCGGCGCAGCCGCCCGCGGTACCGCCACGCCGCGAAGAGCGCGGCGAGCGCCAGCGCGAGTGTGGCAACCGCGGATGCCTCTGGGATGCCTGTGACTCCAGCGGCTGCGCCGGGGATGCTGAGTGACTCGCCCGCAACCGATGCGCCGCTGTGCGCGACGAGCGAGATCCAATCGGCTGCTCGTCCCGCCACCACGATCAGTGACGCGGAAAGCCACAACGCGGCGCCGATCGCGAACCCGCCAAGCATTCGCCAGCGCTGGGCGATCACGAGTGCGACAGGGACAAGCCACACCAGCTGCGGTTTGACGAGCAGCAGCGCCAGAAGCAAGCCGGCGAGCAGTGGACGGCGTTCCCGGGTGGACCATGCAACCGCCGCCAGAAGCGGCAGCGAGAGAAACGGGGTCCACTGACCGAGCGCAATGCCGGCGGCGGACGGCAGCGAGCACACCGCCGCGATCGCGAGGAGCCGGGAGCCCGGTTTCAACGACCCGAGCAGCCGCACGCCGACGACGAGCGCGGCCGCAATTGCGACGAGCGCCGCGAGCGCGAAGAGCGCCATCCCGACGCTCGGGGGCAGCAGCGCGAACGGCCGGATGACCCACGCCGCCGCCGGCGGGTTCACGAAGTACTGAGTCCATCCCGACGGGACCGGCATCCCGAGGTACGCGCTCGCCGCGGCACGCTGCGCCTCAGGACAGTAGAGGCAGGCTGCCGGCGTCGCGACCAACCGGCCGGCACTGGCGAACACGGCGAAATCGGTGTCGCGTACATCGCGCACCGCGCGCAGCGGCTCGATCAGCAGGTAGGCAACAAGGCCTGCACCGGCTGCGAGGCCGGCGACACGCCGCCAGTTCATCGGCTGCGAGTGTCGAATCGGCCACGCGCGTTCGTAGACGAGTTCACCGACTCAGCGCATGCCTGCGACATGGGCGTCTTCGCTTTTCCTGGAGTCCGCGCACTCGCGCATGCAGTTGGAGGCCCCGACAGGAGTCGAACCTGCGACACGAGGTTTAGGAAACCTCTGCTCTATCCGCTGAGCTACGGGGCCGTGGCGAGCGTAACCTCTGCGACGTGAAGCAGTGCGCACATACCTTCGACGGCGCTCCACACGGCACCCTTGGTCAGCGCATGCATCACGTCAATCGGACGCACCTCGATTACCGTCGCCGCGCCGCCATGCGGATGCTCATCGCGTTCATCGTCACGTTCGGCATCGTCCGGCTTTTGACGTTCGCCATCCACAACAACCTCGGTCCCTTCCACGACATCGTCATCGGTGGTGGATCGGGCGGCAGCCTGCATATTCACCACTACATCTGGGGCCTGACGCTTGTCGTGCTGTGCGGATTCCTCGCACTCACGCTCGAGGCGGCGCGGTGGCACCCGCTGCTGGCGATCCCTTTCGGCATCGGGCTTGCGCTCGTGCTCGATGAGTTTGCGTTGTTGGTGCAGCTCAAGGACGTGTACTGGTCAGAGGGCGGCATTGTCAGCCTCAACGTGGGCGTCCTGGTGGCGGCCGTGTTGCTGGTGTATTTGCTCGCGCAGTGCTACTGGCGCGACCTTGCTCGTGAGCTACGACGCGGCTTTCGGTATGTCCACGCGGAGGAGGAGCGCGTCCTCGAGCACTGGGGGGCGCACGGCGGGGCGTAACGCTCGGCTAGCATTCCTGACAGCAGCGGGCAGATCTACAGGGAAGGGCTCCATGCTCAGAGGCTCCGTGCGGGCTGCCATCGGCGCCGCCGTCGTGCTGGCCGCGATGGTCACGGCTACGCCACGCGTCGCACACGCCGGCGGCAACGTCCTGCTTGTCGGCTCGTACAACGGGGTCGCGGGGGAGTACACCACCATTCAGGCGGCCGTGAATGCGGCTCAAGACGGTGATTGGATTCTCGTCGGACCCGGCGTCTACCACGAAAAGGGTTACGACGCCACTGGGTGCACGGACGACTGCAAGCCGCGACCGTCCGAGGTGCTGATCACAACACCGAGTCTCCATCTGCGTGGCATGAACCGAGACAGCGTCATCGTCGATGGCACCAACGTCTCGGCGACGCAGGCTGCCGGAACAATCCCGGTGGGAAGCCCCGCGTGCTCGAGCGACCCCGCGGTCCAGGATCCCGGCGTGATGATCGGGAACAATAGGTACACGCGCGAAGGGATTCAGGTGTACCAAGCCTCTGGTGTGCACATCGAGAACCTGACGTCGTGCAACTCGATGGACAATCAGATCTGGTGGAACAACGGCGACGGCACGGGCAATCAGCAACCGCTCGCGGCGTACGGCGACTACATCAGTGCCACCTCCACCTTCTACAAAGACGCGAGTAGTCCGTCAGGGCAATACGGCATTTTCACCAGCGATGTCGAGGGACCCGCGTACATCGATAATTCATACGCCAACAACATGACGGACTCGGCCTATTACGTTGGCGCCTGCAGGAACTGCAATACGACGCTCGAGCGTGCACACGCTGAGACCAGCGCGCTGGGATTGTCGAGCACCAACGCCGGCGGAAACCTGATCGTGGAGAATGGTGAGTGGGATCTCAACCGTACGGGTTTGGTGTCCAACGCACAGAACAACGACGACTGGCCCTCGCCGCAGTACGGGCAATGCGTGGCGCCGTCGCCTCCGCCCACGGGCGCCGGTCCGAATAGCTGCTACGTGATTCGGGGCAACAGCATCCACGACAACAACAATCCCAACACGCCAGGCTCGGGCCTGACAGCGGTGTCCGCAGTCGGCACCGGCGTCGAGCTCGCGGCCACGCAGCACATCAGCGTTGTGGACAACACCGTCTACAACAACGGCTCCTGGGGCATCGTTGCGCACGACTTCCCCGACCCCGAGAGCGGTCCCGCGAACTGCCAGGGCGGCATCGACATCCCACCGCCGCCGCAGGAGGTCTGCATGTTCTTCTCGCGCGGCAACGAGATCGCGCGCAACGTCATGCACGACAACGGCGGCTTCGGCAACATCACCAACGGCGACATCGCCAATGAGGCGTCCGGCGGCGCGGTGCCTCCCGACAGCCCGGAGCCCAACTGCTTCACGGGCAACACCGACACCGCGGGCACGGTGAGCCAATGGCCGCCGGGGCTGCAGACGACGTGCCCCAGCCCTGGCGACACCGCCGTC
>JBHEMA010000101.1:0-2975 GCA_046262795.1 Candidatus Dormibacteria bacterium
GCAGCGACGAGCGCGCACACGGTTGCGTCAATGACACCGGTGCCCCGCGCCCCGGACCGGTGGCGCTCGCGGTCAGCTCTGAGACGGTGCTGCCACCGGTGATGGCGACGACACCGGCGACGCCTGCTCCGGCGAACAGAACGGGCACGCTCGACGCCGCCACCGCGTCCCACAGCCCTGCGGGGAGCCCGACGATGGGCCAGCGCACCGCGCGCACTCGTTCGGCCACCCGCTTGACGCCGCCGCGGCGAATCGGATCCTCGATGTACCTCCACGACAGCGCCGCGATGGCGATGCAGGCGGCCAACTGCAGCGCGCTGCGCACCCAATGGGCGCCGGGTGTGTCGACGATCGGCGTCGTCAGCACGATGATCGGGAAGTGCCAGAGGTAGATGCCGTACGAGCGCACACCGATCCAGCGCAGCGGTTGCGCGCCGAGGATGCGGCTCACCCATGTCGAGGGATGCGCCAGCGCTGCGACAGCGGCGGCCGCCGCGAATGACAGCAACACGAGACCACCGCGATAGATGAACGCGGAGTCCTGGTTCGTGGTCCACACCATGGCCCCGATGACGAGCAAACCCGCAGCGCCCGTGATGTCGAGGAGCACACGGCGATTGCGCGCGATGCGATGCACCATGCGCCGGCTCGGCCACACCATCGCGAGCGCGGCGCCGATGAGCAGCTCGAATGCGCGCGTGTCGGTCCCGTAGTACGTTCGGTTCGGATCGCCGCCGGGCTGGAACAGCAGACCCATCGCGGTCGCCGAGCCGATCGCGCCGAGCACCACGAGCAGCACGACGATCCGCCGGTTGCGCACGAATCGTGCTGCAACGATGAGCAGCAACGGCCACAGCAGATAGAACTGTTCCTCGACCGCAAGCGACCAGAGATGGCCCAGCGGTGATGGCGGCCCGAAGCTGGCGAAGTACGACAGGTGCTGAACGACGTACCACCAGTTGCTGACGTACAGGAACGAGGCGAACACATCGCCGCGCATCGCGTTCATCTGCGACGGTTGCGCCACCGCTACCCAGACGATGACGACGACGAGCATCACCCAGAGCGCGGGCAACAGGCGTCGCGCGCGGCGCACCCAGAACTGCGCCAGCGCGATGCGGCCGCTGCTGTCGTGCTGGGCGAGCAGCAAATCGGTGATGAGGTAGCCGGAGAGGACGAAAAAGACACCGACGCCGAGCAACCCGCCGGGTGCCCAGCCGAGGTTCAGGTGGTACGCGATCACAGCCATCACCGCGATCGCACGCAGGCCGTCGAGGCCTGCCATGTACCGTCCGCGACCCTCTAGTGGTTGAGGCAAGACTCCCCCATTACGTCCATGCGGCCGTCGTCATTGGTGCACGCCGAGGCGGCACCACGATCAGGGCACCATCGCGTTGTGAAGATCGATCTGCAGAGACGGCACACGAGTGCGACGAGCAGAGTCTAGACCGCCGCTGGCGAACGCTCGCAACTGCGCAGCGATGTCATGTTGCCGTCGACGTAGCGCCCCCCGGTGCTACGCTCGCCGTCGGTTGTCGTCGGCTCCCGGGTGGCCGCTGCAGCCGGAGGGTCGGGGCGGGCCGAACCCGGTGAAGGGACGTTCCATGGGAAGGGTCTCGGCGAACAGCGGGGCGGTACGGATCATCCGCGTGGTTCTCCCGGCTCTGGCGCTGGCAGTCGTGGCGCAGGCGGGCGCGTCGGCGCCGAAGACCGCCGTCGCGGTGACACCGTCGACCGGCACCGTCAGCGCGACCCAGCCGACCGTGAGCTGGGACTTCGCGCCCGTCGGCGGGCCGTCGGGTACGACCGACTCGTACCAACTCACGGTGCAGCTGCCGCAGGCGGATAGCGCCTTCTATGCGCCGGACGCGGGACAGGGAAGCGCCAACGGCGCGGTGCTGCAGATCGTGATGACCTGGAAGGACAGCTCTGCGGATCAGGCATTGACGCTCAGCGTCACAGACTCCAAGGGCCAGGCAGTTGGCGATGACACATTCGGCGAGGTCAACGACGGCAGCAACACCAACGTCTTCAAGCTCCAGCATCCGACCAGCCAGACGTACACAGTCACCGCGCAGAACGGCGACGAGCCGACCGTCGTTGACCCGGCGATTCCGGCGCATGCGGTCGCGACGCTCACGCTCGCCGACCTCGCCGATCAGGCGCAGACAGCGAATGCCAACGCACCCGGCTTCACGCCGTATCACATCCCGTTGAATCTCATGCCCGAGCGCCCCGAGGAGACGACGGTGCTCGGCGGCCGCGCGTTCGGTGAGCCGAGCATCGGCGTGGATCCACGCAACGACAGCGTGATGTACCAGGCGGGCTTGTACACCATCAAAGCGACGTTCAACGACTCGACGTCGCCGGCGACGCCGACATTCACCGACGTGAGCTTTCCCGTATCTGATACAGCGAGCGAAGACGCACTCTTGGACGTGGACCGCACCACCGGTCGCACCTTCGTCAGCCAGCTCACCGGCGCATGCAGTGCCGCCGCGAAGTCCGACGACGACGGAACCACGTAGACGCCGACGCAGACCTGTCAAGTTCCGGCCGGACCGGACCATCAGACGATCGGCGCCGGCCCGTTCGCGATCGTCCCGACCAATCCGGTGTATCCCAACGCTGTCTACTACTGCTCGCAATCGGTGGCCTTCGCGGGTTGTGCGCTCAGCGTCGACGGCGGGCTGACGTACGGCAACCAGAACCCGATGTGGACGTCGGACCAGTGCTTCGGCATCCACGGCCACGTCAAGGTCGCTCCGAACGACGGGACCGTGTACGTGCCCGACAAGATGTGCGGCGCGCCCGAGTGCCTGATCGCCACGAGCACGGCGAGTCCGCACTGCCAGCCCGGGTTCGCCGTGTCCACCAACAACGGCGCCACCTGGACGGTGCACACCATCAACGACATGCACGCCCGGCTGTACAACACCGGCGACCCATCGATCGGTATCGGCGCCAACGGCACC
>JBHEMA010000102.1:0-4038 GCA_046262795.1 Candidatus Dormibacteria bacterium
CAGCAGGCCATCCTCGACGAACTCGCTGTTCTCGTCGAACAGCAAGCGGATGCGCTCGCGCGGCATCAGCTTGCCCTGCTCAGCCACCTTACGCCGGTGCCGTTCGGGGCCGCCGGCTCTGGCGCGAGCGAGACGGTCCGCGACCTCGTCGGGCCCGTGGCCCGACAGCGGGGTCTCCTCTTGCATCGCCTCAGCCAACGCGCGCCTCCCTCGTCTCAGCCACCGCCGACTCTCCCGTCCACACGCCGGCACGGTACAGCTTGCCCGGAAGCGCCCGGCCAAGGTCGGTTTCGAGCTGCGTGGCGACCTCGCAGAGCGACGGGATATCGGCATCCGCCTCGGCTCCGAGCGACATGAGCGCCTGGAGCGCGTCCTCGCTGCAGACGTTGCCGGTGGAGCGCGGCGCAAATGGACACCCGCCGACGCCGCCAACCGAGCCGTCGAATCGGCGCACGCCGGCTTGAAATGCGGCGACCACGTTGACGACGCCCATTCCACGCGTGTCGTGCACATGCAGTGAAAGGCGCGCGCGCGGCACGGTGCCATCGAGCCGAGCACACATGTCGCTGACGGCGTGCGGCGTGGCGACCCCAATGGTGTCCGCTGGTCCGACCTCGGTCGCACCGGCTTCGACGATGCGCCCGCACAGATCCACGACGCGTTCTGGTGACACGTGTCCCTCGTACGGACACCCGAAGCTGACCGACAGCGCAACGTCGACTGCACATCCTGCGGACTGCGCGCGATCGACGATCGCGCGAAGCTCCCTCAGCGAATCATCCACCGACCGATTGACGTTGCGCATGTTGAAGGTGTCGGTGGCGCCGATGGTGAGCAGCACGTTGCGAACGCCGTGTTCCAGCGCGCGCTCGAGACCGCGCTCATTGGGAATGAGCACTCGAAGTCGCTCGATGACGTCATCGCCGAGCTCACGCATGAGCTCGGGCGCATCCGCGAGTTGCGGCACCCACTTCGGCGACACGAACGCTGTCGCCTCGACACGCGGTGTGCCCGCGTCGAGCAAACCGCGGACCAGCCGCAGCTTCGCCGCGAGCGAAATCGAATCCGCAATGTTCTGCAGACCGTCGCGCGGCGCAACATCGGTCCACAACACGTACGGGTGGACGCTCCCGGCATCTCCCCCGATCACTTGCGTCGCTCCGTGGGTGTCGCCGGACAGAACATCGCGCACAGCACTGAGTTGAGTGGGGGAAACGGCAGCGCGGCAACCACCATCCACAACAACGAGCCGGCGCGAGCGGCGATCACGAAACCGCCGATCCATGCGACGACACCGGTGACGAGCCCGAGCGAACCTGTGAGCGCGAGCAGAACACTGGACGCGGAGGCGGATCCGTTCGACCCGACCAGCGCCTGAAACGCGAAGCCTGCCGCGACGCACACGCCCGAGAACGCCATCGTGCTTCGGCGCGTGATGAAGGGGGTGGTTGTGGTGGGCCGCTGTCGCGGCCGTTGGATTGCCATGACGCAGGCTCAGGCTACACTGCGCGCAAGGATGCCGCGGTTCCGTCTCGGCCAGTACATCAGCAGCACCTTCGCGGTCGACGACTGGCGATCCTTTCGTCTCTGTGGCATGGACGAGGTGGGACGTGGCGCGTACGCCGGCCCCCTTGTTGCGGCGGCGGTCGTGCTGCCGCACCGTTTCCGTCACCCGTGGTTGCGCGACAGCAAGCTGCTCACCGCGCACCAGCGCGAGGTCGTCGCCGAGATCGTGCGCCGGCGCGCTGTCGCATGGGCCATCGCCGAGGTGAGCGTCGACGACATCAACACCCGCGGGCTTGGGTGGGCGAACGTCGAGATCTTCCGGCGGCTCGTCGACCTGGTCGATGCCGACGGCTATTGCTGTGACGGCAAGCTGCGCATTGCTGCAGCGCGCCCCGTGCACTCACTCGTCGCGGGAGACCGGCTGGTTCCAGCGGTGTCAGCCGCTTCGATCATCGCCAAGGTGCATCGCGACGCACTGATGCGCACGATGCACGACAGCGCACCGCACTACAACTGGGCGCAGAACAAGGGGTATGGCGCGCTGGCGCATCGCACCGCGATTCGCGAGCACGGACCGCACGCTCAGCATCGCTGGGTCTTCATGGCGTCGGTGCTGCAGGGCGAGCTGCAGCTCGAGGAAATGCCGTCGGATGCAGCGATGATCGCCGTCTCCACGGAAATGGCGGAAATGAATGTGTCGTCGCGGGCGAACGTACGCTAGTTAGCGCAGGAGCACGCGCCGCCGCACGCACATCCGCCGCCCGCTGTGGCGAACTCCTCGCTCCCACCCGCGGCGCGAACGGCGACGCGGCTGATGAGCGGCATGCTGGCGCGGCTTTCGCAGTTGGGACAGACGGCGGCGAGCTCGCGCTCGGCAATGGGACGCAGGATGTCGAAGACGGAGCGGCAGTCGTTGCAGCGGTACTCGTAGAGCGGCATGCGATAGAGGGTAGCGCGGGGCAGGTCGCCGCGCCACCCAGCCGCATATGACCACGGCAATCACCCCGCCATTTGACGTAGCGAACATCCGTTCGCTATACTCTCAGCATGCGTAGCGCGGTCGAACTCCAGCTCCCGCTCGATGACGGCGCCGCCGGGCTCCTGGCACGGCAGCGCATCGACCACCTGCGAGCGGTCACCGGCATCGACGACGGCACACTCATCCGCGCCGCTCGCGCCTTCCCATCGCTCGGCGCTATCTACGGCGCTTCGGAGAGAGCGCTGGCAGCGGTCGTCGGCGACGTCGCTGCCGCGCGAATTCGCTGGTTCCTCGACGCACCGCTCGACACGCGTCTTCTGGCGACCCCACGCGCCCTCGCGGCATAGGTCGGCGTTCATTTCGGCCGGATCCGGCGGCACCGGCTCCCTCGGCCCGTTCGTGACTTCAGTGCGCCCCTCGCTTTGCTCGGCGCTTCCATTGTCTCGGACGACGTGCCGAGCCCGATCGATTTGATGCGCTGGCTGGTCTGACCCCACTAGAATCGCTTTTTGCCGGTCAGGTCACTTACTGAGCAGAGGAATTTCGCCATGAGACATCGGAAGTCGCGGACCGCCGTGCTCGAGCGTGACCTTGCGGAGGTCGGCTCTCGGGCCGCTGAAACCATCACCGAGCTTGCCGAGCAGGCGTTGTCGGTCGCCCGGGAGGTGGGACAGGCTGCGTCGCCGGCGCTCCAGCATTCAGCCGAGCAGTTGAGCCGCGTCCTCGAGCGCGCCGGATCGTCACTTGCGGACAGCGGCGAGAAGCTCGCCCGCACCGGCGAACAACAGGCAGCGGGCGCCACGCTGCACGCGCGCCAGCGTCTCGCGGACGCGTCCGAGAAGCTTGCAGAAGCGATCCGTCCGAGGAAGAAGCACCACCGCGTGCGGAACACGCTGATCGTGCTCGCTGCGGCAGGCGGTGTCGTCGCGCTCGTCCAATCGCCGCTGCGCGCCAAACTGACCGAGCGTCTCTTCGGCCCGCCGCCGGACGACGGTGAGCCTGAGTCGATCACGCTCCCAGGCGCCGATGCGACCTCGACAAGCGAGCAGTCGCCGCCGGAGCCGTACTCCACCACGCCGCCTCCGCCCCCGCAGCACGAGGGCAACGGCGTGCCTTCGACGCCCGCGGGCGCAGTCGATACCAACCAGGGCTGAGAGCTCACCCGAATGGCAGATGAGCGCGGTCCCATGCGCGGGCGCCCGCCGGACCGCGGCCGTGGCGATGATCGTGACCGGCACCCCGGCAACGGACCGCGCGGCTTTCGTCCGCCGCCACCGCGCGCCGACTTCGTGCCGCTTCTGCACACACTGCGCCTCCGAGACGGCGAGCGCGAGATCGAGCTGAGCGGTTCCGCGGTGTTCATTCGCCAGATGCTCGACGACATTCCGGATCTCTGGGCGCGACTGCAGGGACACGCGCCTGCGCAACCGGCGTCCATTCGCATGCCGCAGGTTCCGCGGGAGCCTGCGCTGGCGGGCGTCGCCGAGGAAAGCTAGAGCCGAGACCGCCCGCATGAGCGCGGTCGTGCTTGTGCCTCGCGCGTGGTGTGACTG
>JBHEMA010000103.1:0-13141 GCA_046262795.1 Candidatus Dormibacteria bacterium
CGTACTGCTCGCCGGCAAAGCCGTTGACAAATCGCCCGCCGCGCGCCGTGCCGCGCGCCTCCATGCGTCGCAGCGCCCAGAGGATGTCGCGCCACGGCAGCGCGAGCGTCTCGCGCACGAGGAGGTCGCGGAACACGACACCCCAGCGCACGAGCAGCTGCTCGGCCACAGCCTCGGCCAGCTCATCGCGATCCTGCACCGGCGCCGCCTGCGGCACGAGTGACCACCGCCCCTCGCCCGACGACAGTCCGCTGACGCCGCGGCGAAGCCCCCGCCGGCGCGCCTGCGGACCCGACCAGCGCCGGCCGATGAGCAGGGTCCGCACCGCCGCGAAACCGTCAGCCGTGACCAGCCCGCGCGCAACGCCGTCCCACAACGCTGCCTCGACCTCCGAGGGAAGGCGGCGTGACATGGCGGCGATGTCGCTGGTGAACAACGCACCCTGGGTGCGCAGCGCAGCCAGCACGTCTTTGGTCGCACCGGCCGCAGGCTCCACCGGCGTTGCCTCGCCGCGCACCGCCTGCAGCAGCCACGGCAGGTCCGCCCGCATGAGCATGGTCACCGGCGTGGCGCGCGACGGGAAGGCGCTGCTACGGGCGGCGGCTTCTTCGTCGAGCGGCTCGCGCACACGCAGGCGCGCCCACGCTACCTCCCCGGACAGGCAGAGCTGGTCCAGCCAGGCGGCGTGGTATCCGGTCACGCGCGCCGGCAGCACGTCCGACTCCCACGTGCCCGCGGGTATCTCGTAGCCCTGCAGCTGCGCGATGGTGGCCGCGAGTCCGGCTCTTCCTTCGCGCTGCGTGTCGGGCGCAAGGTGGTGCCATCGCAGCAGGAAGCGCATGAAATCCTGCGCCGTCACGGGTTCGATCTCGCGACGCAATCGCTGTTGCGTGTACACGTGGATGCGCACCAGAAGGCGGCGCGCACACCACTGTTCGCCGCCGAGCGTCGGATCGAACGAGCCGCGTAACACCGCCCCTTCACCTTCGAGCCGTGCCAGCGCGATCGAGACGATGTCGGCAGGGAGCGTGCTGATGCGCGCAAGGATGTCGGCTGTCACGGGGCCGAGCAGGTCGAGATGCCCGCGCACCATTGCCGCAGCTACTGCGTCGGCATCGGGTGTGGTTTCGGCCTCCGTCAGGAAGCGCACGTCTGGATCGAACGTCGTTCCGGGGAGGAGCCGTTCCACGTCGGCTCGGCGCTCGACCGTCGACCACAAAGCCTCACCGTCAGCGGTGCGCACGGCTACCGCACGTCCCGCCGCGACGAGCTGCTCGAACAGCTCACGCCACTGCGCACCGGGCCGCAGCACCACGGTCGCCAGCAACAGGTCGTGCAGCTCGTCCGCGTCTCGAACCTCGGGCTGCACCTCCTCGCGCACACGCGCGATGGCGTCGCTGTCGAGCGTCGCCAAGTCGTGCGCATCGACCGGCAATCCGCGGCGGAGGGTGATCGAGCGGCTGCGCCGCTCCTCGAGCGGCGCGTCGTCGAGAAACGTGTACGGCTGTCCGTTGATGATCTCGTGGCTGAGCACGGACGGCTCGGTGGTGTCGCGACAGACGACGCTCACACGTCCCTGCTCCAAGGCCTCGACGAGCTCGCGCAAGCCGTCGACGTCCATCGCCTCGTGCAGACAGTCGTACATCGTCTGCTCCACCAGCGGGTGTTCGGGTATCTCGACGGGACCGGTTGGATTCTCGTTCTGACACGCGACCAGCGCCGGGAAGACCGCCGCCATGATGTCGTCCGACTCGAGACGCTGCAGCGGCGCGGGATTCTTGCGGCCGCCCTTGAAACGCAGCACGGTCAGCGCACGGTTGAGGTTCCAGCGCCACCGCACCTGGAACATGGGAGCAAAGAGCGCTGCGCGCCTCAGCACCTCCTCCACCGTGCGCGACGACAGGAAGGCCGGCACGTCGGCCAGCGGGAAGCTGTGCTGCGGGCCGAGTGAGAGCAAGACGTTGTCGTCACTCGCTGCGGCCTGCAACTCGAAGTCGAACGTCGCGCAGAAGCGCTTGCGCAGGGCCAGGCCCAGCGCGCGGTTCAGCCGCCCGCCAAACGGCGAGTGGACCACGACCTGCATGCCGCCGCTGTCGTCGAAGAAGCGCTCGAGGATGATCCGTTCACGCGTCGGTAGCTCCCCAAGTGCGGCACGACCCGCGGCCAGGTATTGCACGACCAGCGCCGCAACCTCGTTGTCGACGCCGCAGTGCTCTTCAACATAAGTGAGCGCCTCGTCGCCGTTGCCCTGCTGCAGGAGCGCGTCGACCTGTGAGAGGAGGTTCGACACGTGTTCCGAAAGCTCGCGTGTCCGCGCCGGCGCCTCGCCCAGCCAGAACGGCACTGACGGCGGCGCGCCATTCGCATCGACGACACGGACGGTGCCGCCGCTGACACGTGTGATGCGCCATGACGTGCTGCCGAGAAGAAAGATGTCGCCGGCCATCGATTCGATGGCCCAGTCCTCGTTGACCGTGCCGATGAACGTGTCATCAGGCTCGGCGACGACGCGGTAGTCGCCGGTCTCTGGAATGGCGCCGCCTGACGTGAGTGCGGCAAGACGCGCACCGCGCCGGCCACGAACTTCGCCGTTGACGCGGTCGCGGTGCAGGTACGCGCCGACGCGCCCGCGCCCCGTGCTGATGCCATCGGAAAGCAACGCGACGATGTCGTCGAAGTCACTGCGCCGCAGTTCCGCAAACGGCGCCGCGCGGCGGGCTAGATTGAACAGGTCGTCCTCGCGCCACTTCTCTGCAGCGCATTCGGCGACGATCTGCTGCGCCAGGATGTCGAGCGGCGTCTTCGGCGGGAGCACCGCGTCGAGGTGGCCGGCCCGGACTGCGGCGAGCAGGGCGCAGCACTCGACCAGTTCGTCACGCGTCAACGGATACAGGCGCCCTTTGGGCGTGCCACCACGGCTGTGTCCGGAGCGGCCGACGCGCTGCAGGAACGTCGCAATGCTGCGTGGCGACGCTATTTGACAGACGAGCTCCACCGGACCGATGTCGATGCCGAGCTCGAGCGATGCGGTGGCGACGAGCGCACGAAGATCGCCGGCGCGCAGGCGCGTCTCGACACGCAGTCGGCGTTCCTTCGACAGGCTGCCATGGTGCGCCGCGACGACGTCATGTCCGAGGCGCTCTGCGAGCTGATGGGCGACGCGCTCGGACATGCGGCGCGTGTTGACGAACACGAGCGTGGTGCGATGCTCGCGCACGTGCGCGGCGATGCGATCAAGCACGTCCGCCATCTGCTCGCGTGACGCCACCGCGCCCAGCTCTTCGTCGGGAAGCTCGATGGCGAGATCGAGATCGCGCTGATGACCGACGTCGACGATGCGCGGCGGTCGTTCCTCCGTGCCCACGAGCACGCGCGCGATCGTCTCGATCGGCCGCTGCGTCGCCGACAGACCGACGCGCTGCGGTCGCGCAGCGCAGAGTCGCGCCAGACGCTCGAGGGTCAAGGCGAGATGTGAGCCACGCTTGTCCCTCGCCACGGCGTGGATCTCGTCGATGATCACGGTCCGAACGGTGCGCAGCATCGCGCGCGTCCGCTCTGCGGTGACGAGCAGATACAGCGACTCCGGCGTCGTGACCAGGAAATTCGGCGGACGCCGCACCATTGCGGCGCGCACCGACGGTGGTGTGTCACCGGTGCGAACCTCGGCGCGCAGCTGCGGCGCGGTCAACCCCATGCGCGCGGCGGTTTCCGCGATCTCCTTGAGTGGACGCTCGAGGTTCTGCTGGATGTCGACGGCGAGCGCCTTCAGCGGCGAAACGTAGACGACCTGAGTCGTGCCGTCGACCTGGTCGCCCCGCTCGGCCGCGCGATACAGGGCATCGATGCAGACGAGGAACCCGGCGAGCGTCTTACCGGAACCGGTCGGTGCGGCGATGAGCGTGTGAGCGCCTTCGGCGATGTGCGGCCACCCCCCGGCTTGAGCAGGCGTCGGCCCTTCGGGAAAGCGGCTGTCGAACCACGCCTGGACCGCCGGATGGAACTCCACCGTGCAAGTATCGCGCATCGAACACATGTTCGCCACCGGCGAAACGGCGCGCCGTCCGGTTGCGCCTCTCACATGCGGGTACGATGCGTAGGCACGCTCATGGGGCGGTCTTGGTTTCGATCGGGTCGGTGGGTCGTGTGATGGCGAGCCGAGCCCCGGGCTCGTAAAACCGGGAAAAAAATACGTGCGGATGACGCACCTGTCGCCCTCGCTGCGTAAGCAGTAGAAACGACAAAAGCTCAGGCTTCGGCCTGACGTCGACCGTCCTCTCGGCCGTGGGGACGGAGCCGACGCTAATGCCAGCGGTCTCGCTATCCGGCGGCGTCTCGGCGCCGGACGGGACGTTCACCGAGGCTGGCCGCGGTGGAGCCTGGTCCCAGGGCGCCACAACGGTGAGAACAATTCCGGGACTACGCTCGTAGAGGTCACACGGAACGCGGCTTGAGACAGGGGTTCGAGTCCCCTCCGCTCCACCATACCGACAGTCGGAACGCAATCCGAACCGGGGCCGTAGGCGGCGCCGGGCTCATGCACCGTCATCCTTCGATCATGCGCTGTGCAGATGCCGCTGTCCGCGCCGCCTCTCATCTCGCCCAAACCTTCCTCTAGTCTGACCACGTGCGGCCCGACACCCGTTACGTAAAGAAAGGCAACGTTCACATCGCGTATCAGACACTCGGTGAGGGACCCATCGACCTGGTGATGGTGATGGGAGCGGCGTCGGACATCGAAATGATCTGGGAGCAACCAGAATGGGCCGCATGGATCGAAGGCTTCGCCGACTTCTGCCGAGTGACGTTGTTCGATCAGCGGGGTACCGGCCACTCCGACCCGGTGCTCACGACGGAGCTCCCCGCGCTCGAGGACCTCGCTGACGACGTCCGAGCGGTCATGGATGCCGCCGATGTCCGTGACACCGCCATATATGCGTGGGGCCACGGCGGTCCAACCGCCATCCTCTTTGCCGCCTCATATCCGGACCGTGTGAACGCCTTGATCCTGGATGGAACGTATTCACGATGGATGCGCGACACTGACTACCCTGCCGGTTTGCCGACCCGGGTCCGCGACAAGTATCTGGCGACGATTGAGGCTGCATGGGGTACCGGAAGCTCCCTGGACCTCATGGCGCCGAGCCTGGCCGGGGACCCGGTGCTTCGTGAGCGATGGGCATGGGGTGAGCGACAAGGAGGAAGTCCAGGACAGGTCGTGACCCTGAACCGGATCTGGATGGCGAGTGATGTGCGCCAGGTTCTCGATTCCGTCCACGTGCCCACCCTCGTCATCCATCACTCGGATGATCAGTTGGTTCGCGTTGCACACGGCCGGCATCTTGCCGCACACATCCCCGGCGCCAAGTTCGTCGAGCTTCCCGGCGCCGACAACATTGTCGGAGACGCCGAGCACGTGCTTGCTGAAGTTCAGGAATTCCTAACCGGGGAGCGCACGTCGGTCGAACCGGATCGAGTGCTTGCAACGGTGCTCTTCACCGACATCGTCGATTCGACCAAGAGGTCGGCGGAACTGGGGGATCGGCGGTGGCAAGCGGTGCTCGACCGGCAGGATGAATTGGTGCGGCGCCAGCTCGATCGCTTCCGCGGGCGCTTGATCAAGAGCACCGGCGACGGCGTGCTGGCGACGTTCGATGGACCTGCTCGCGCGGTCAAGTGCGCGCTCACCATCACCGAAGCTCTGCGCCGCATCGGTATCGTCGTGCGATGCGGCCTGCACACCGGTGAGATCGAACCGCGTGGAGACGACATCGGCGGCATCGCCGTGCACATCGCATCTCGAGTCCTTGCCGAGGCCGAGCCGGGGGCGGTGATGGTGTCCGGCACAGTCCGGGACCTCGCGGCTGGAGCCGGCTTGGTATTCACAGACATGGGCACACGCCAGTTGAAGGGGCTGCCCGACGCGTCGAAGCTGTACCTGGTGAGTGCTTAGCTGCTAGCCGGTTCGGAGTCCACGGCTAGCGTCTTTCTTCCCCCGGTCGCGATTGCTTGTCTCGGGCCGGCCGACACTAACCCTTCATGGCGAGGACTTCGCTTATCGGTTCGGCCGCGTGCGTCCCATCCCGCTGATCGTGGGCGTCAATATCTCTCGAGACATCCGTTGGCTCCGCGCCGAAATCAGAGAAATCTGACATTGTGCGCCGCATGCGCATCAAAGCAACCGAGGCAAGTCGCGGCTTTTCGGAGCTTCTCTCTCGAGCCGCGGCTGGTGAAAGCGTAGAGATCTATCGCCATGGCCAAGTCGTCGCCATTGTCAGCCCTCCACGGCGCGGCTTTGTTCAGGGTGATCTCCTCCTCGAAACCCTCCGGCGCGTTCCTCGCCCCGACGACGGATTCTCCGCGGACGTGCGACGGCTCGCAGCCATCGCAGGTCAGCCAGCCGAGCCGTGGCCATCCTGATCGACAGGTCGATCCTGGTCGCGTCGGAGCGGCAGCGACTCCGGCTCGAGGATCTCGTTGACGCGACCGAGCAGTACGCGATATCTGTTGTCACGGCAGCAGAGCTCCTCCACGGCGAACGCCGGGCATCGGGAAGGCGTGGCCAAGCTCGCTCTGCGTACGTGGGCGCTTCCTGCCGCCTTCTCCACATTGCCGGTCGATATCACTGTGGCTCGCGCCTACGCGCCGGCATCCGCCGCACTTGCTCGAGCTGGCGCACCAGTGGATGCCAGCGACCTTTGGATCGGAGCAACAGCGATCGCTCACAGTCTGAGCGTGCTGGCTCTGGACGGCGACTTCGACCGCATCCCGGGAGTGACCCGGCTTGCTATCGCCCGATTGGACCGTCGCCTAAGACGACCGGGACGGACGGCTGCCATCAACCGCAACGGTCAATCCGAAGGAGATGAAGATGACTGCTGATGCGACACAAGCGCCGTGGACGTGTCTCCGCTGCCCGCAGCACACAAGGGCTCACACTGAGCGACGCGCACATCACGAGCCTGATGGTCAACGGCGCATACGACGCTGACACGACGCCGAAGTTCGACATGGCGGTGTGCAGTGCGCGCGGATTCGTCGGTGGCGAATGAGAGGCCCCCAGGGCACGGTCGAACGATTGAACAATTGATGGCAGGAGCGTCTCGCAGCCCGCAGGACTCAACGAGCAAAAGCAGCGGGCAGCAGACGCCCTTTTTTCGGGGTGCATGGCGGTACGCTGTCTCGATGGGGATGGAACGCCTCTTGCGCGATTTCGAGCGCCGCATCGGAATCGACAGAAGCGGCCGCAGCGCGTGGGTCTGGCTCGTCCCGATCGCGGTGGGGCTGGTGTGCGGCATCTTCGGCGGCCTCATGCCGGGCATTCCAGACAACTTCGGCGTCCCTGGCCGCGTGGTCCTCGGCCTCTTCGGTCTGGTTACCATGACGGCCATCTCTGTCATCTATCTGATCTCCTTCGACAACGATCGCAACCAATCGGATGAGGTTCCGCCGACTCGCTGACACTCGCGCCGCAGTCCGGGGCGCCGGTGGCGCGATGATGTTCGGCGCATGTGTCGCGTCATGCGGGTCGTGCGGCGCGTCGTCTACGGCGCGGGTCACGCCGGCCCCCACGACGACCGTCGCCACATCGCCGACCGGTGTCCTGAACACGCCGCCTGCGGCGACCAGCGGGCAGGGGGCGACCGGCGCCAACGGCACCTACACAGTGAATGTGTCGGTCAATGGCACCGACAACGTGCAGGGCTCCTTCATCGAGCCGCTGACGCTGTCGAACTCTTCAGCGCACTGCCCCGTGCCCTCCGACATCACCGGCGACGTCAGCGGCAAGCACATCGAGCTGCAGATGCCGATGAATGGCGCACCGACAGGTCAGTCGCAGGCGCTGTCGCCCGGTGACCTGCAGCTCATCATCGGCAGCAACACCTGGGGCGTCGCGTCGGCATCGAACGCTCCGCACGGCACGAGTGGCACGCTCAAGCGCAACGCCGACGGCAGTGGCGCCGCCGATTTCCAGGGCCTGTCGCTCCAGAGCAATCCTGCGCAGCAGCCACAGGAGAGCGGCGCCGTCACATGGTCGTGCGCGTAGATGCCGCGTCGTGAAACGGTGGCGTCAGGCGCGGATCCCGGCATCGGCGCAACGCTGCGACGTGTCATCGTCGTCGGTACCGCTGCGAGCCGAAATGATCGCGAGCGCGTCGACATCGAGCTGGACGAACTCGAAGAGCTCGCGCGCACCCTTGGCACGCAGGTCCTCGACCGCACGTTGCTGACGTTGCGCGAGCCACATCCCGCGACGTTCCTGCGCTCGGGCATGGTGGAAACGCTGGCTACGCGCGTCGCCGAGCTCGACGGCCCGGCGGTGTTGTGCAACGATCCGCTGTCACCGCGCCAGCAGCGCAACTTGCAGGAGGCGTGGGGCGTGGCGGTACTCGACCGCACCGAGGTGATCCTCGCCATCTTTGCGCGCCGAGCGACCACGGCTGAGGGCCGTCTGCAGGTGGAGATGGCACAGCTGGAACACCTGCTGCCTCGCCTTGCAGGCAGCTGGTCCCACCTCGAGAGGCAGCGCGGCGGTGTGGGGCTGCGCGGAGGCCCCGGTGAGACGCAGATCGAGGTCGACCGCCGGCTCATTCGTCGTCGCATCAAACGTTTGCGTGAGCGGCTCGGGGTTCTGGAGCGGCAGCGGCGCACGCGTCGCACGGCGCGCACTGACGTGCCACTGGCGTCCTGCGCGCTGGTCGGATATACCAACGCGGGCAAGTCAACGCTGTTGAACGCGCTCACGAACAGCGACGTGTTGGCGGACAACCTGCTCTTCGCAACGCTCGACCCGACGTCCCGAAGACTCGAGCTGCCTTCGGGCCGCCGCATCATCGTCACCGACACCGTCGGGTTCATCCAGCAGCTGCCGACCGAGCTCGTGGAGGCGTTCGCGGCGACGCTCGAAGAGGTGCGCCAGGCGCACATGCTCGGCATCGTCGTCGACGGGTCGCATCCGGAGTGCGTGCAGCAGCTCGAGACGGTGATGCGCACGCTTGCGGACATGAAATGCGATCAACCGTCGCTCTTGATCATGAGCAAGTGCGACCGCATGACGCCCGCTGAGACGCGACGCGCCAGGCTCGCACTCGGCGACATCGCAGGCTCGAGCCCGCTGGCTCTGAGCGCTCGCAGCGGCGTCGGACTGCGCGAGCTGCGACAGTCGCTCGACTCGCTCGCCGGCCGCATCGTGCCGGACCTGCGCGCCAACCGGCCGCTGATCGCACCGCTGTCAGAGGCGCCGATCGTTCCGGAGCACCGCGCAGCGGGCTGATCGGCGCGCTACCGCGCCGCGATCCTCATCGCCGGGACCGTGCCATGGCGCGTTCCATGTCACGCTCGGCGTCGCGGCGTGCCACATCCTGGCGCTTGTCCCACAGCTTCTTGCCACGGGCGAGACCGATCTCGACCTTGACCAGGTTGCCGCGCAGATATAGACGAAGCGGCACAACGGTTAGTCCCTGGGTGCGAACCTTGCCGTCGAGATAGTCGATCTCGCGACGATGCAGCAGCAGTTTGCGCCGCCGCATCGGGTCGGCGTTGTTGCGATTGCCCTGCTCGTACGGGGAAATGTTCACCTGCAGCAGCCACGCCTCGCCGTGCTCCACGCGGACGTAGCCGTCGTTCAGCTGCACGCGACCGGCGCGCAGCGACTTCACTTCGGTGCCCTGCAGCTCGATGCCGGCTTCGAACGTCTCCACGATGTGGAACTCGAAGCTCGCTCGTCTGTTGCGCGCGAGCACACCCTCGTGGGTCTGCTTGCGCTTGCTCATCCGAACTGCCTCAACGCCGGCCCCGGAGATACGCCGCCGCCGACATCGGACGCGATCCAGGCGGCAGCACGCGTGCGACACCGTATGAGCCGCGGCTTGTAGCGACCGTCACGGCGTCGCCTTCTGACTCCGTGATGCCGCCGGGAGCGGTCGCGCTCCGGACTTCGCTGGCAACGTGTCCTTCGAGGATCCGCACCCGCTGTCCACCGAGTGGCGCCATGACACCTGGCCATGGCTGCAGCGCGCGGACGCGGCGATCGATGTCGACGGCGTCGTGCGTCTCCCACTCGATCATCCCGTCCTCGCGGCGCAGCCGCGGCGCCAGCGTCACGCCGTGATCGGGTTGCGCCGTTGCGCGCGCATCACCTCGCTCGATGCGCTGGAGGACATCGCCGAGCAGGCGTGCACCGAGCTGCGCGAGCGTAGCCGTGAGCGATGGTGCGGTGACGTCTGGCGCCATCGCCACTCGTTGCAACGCGTAGATCGGTCCAGTATCGAGGCCTGCCTCCACGCGCATGATCGTGACACCCGTCTCGGTGTCCCCTGCCATGATCGCGTGAGCGACGGGCGAGGCACCGCGCCAGCGCGGCAGCAGCGATGCGTGGACGTTCACGGCGCCGTCGGGCGGGACATCGAGCAGCGCCTGCGACAGGATCTGTCCATAGGCGGCGACGACGATGCAGCGCGGACTCAGTGCAGCTATCTCGCGTGTCGCGTCTTCGTCACGAATGCGCTCCGGCGTCAGGATCTGGAGTCCGAGACTGCGTGCCGCATCCGCTACCGGACGCGCAGCCGGCCCGCCACGATGACCGGGACGATCAGGTTGCGTCACCACGGCTGCGACGTCATGCGACTCCGCGCACACGCGCAGCGACGGCACGGCGAATGCAGCCGTGCCGAGAAAGACGAGCCTCACACGGCCTGGACCGCGTCCGCCTCCTCGGCGTCGGTGACGGTCTCGACCTCGCGCAATGTGCCTTCGTTGACGCGCGTCGTGAACAGCACACCGTCGAGATGATCGATCTCGTGCTGAATCGCACGCGCGAGCAGACCGTCGCCTTTGATGCGCACCTCGCGTCCCCGCCGGTTCAGTCCCTTGGCGACGACGCGCTGACAGCGCGTCACCTCACCGACGAGGCCGGGGACCGAGAGACACCCTTCGAGGCCGGTCTGCTCTCCCTCGCAGCGCACCATCTCCGGGTTGGCGATCTGATAGATCTGGTTGTCGACGCGCAGCACGATGACGCGCAGTGGCACGTTGACCTGCGGCGCGGCGAGACCGACACCGTTGGCGCTGAACATCGTCTCCACCATGTCGTCCATCAAACGACGGATGCCGTCGTCGACGCGCGGTACGCGGGGCGCCTTGTTGGTCAGGACCTCGTTGTGGTCAGCGGTGACGACGATGGGAAGAACCGGCACCTGGTTGCAGCTCCGTTGTGTTCACATCGCGGGGTCGACATCGATGCTCCAGCCTCGCCCGCTTGGAAGGTGTGGGAACGCCCTCTCGATGACCGTTCCACGCACCGTGAGCTGCCAGCGATACTGACCGCGCAACCGGTGCAGGAAGGCCGGCGTCGGGCCGAGGACGTCGGGCCCGTCACCATCGGCGAGTGTAGCAGACAGACCTTGCACTGCCCGGCGCACCTCCGCCTCGCACGCATCGTCATCCACATGCGTGAACGTGCACACGCAGAGCCGCGTGTACGGCGGAAACGTCAGCGCTTTGCGCACGCGAATCTCGTCGTGTGCGAAGCCCGCGTAGTCGTGGGTCAGCGCGTGCCGCACGGCGTAGTGCTCAGGACTGAAGGTCTGCAGGATGACGCGCGCCGGCTCGTCGCCTCGCCCGGCGCGTCCCGCCACCTGCGTCAACAGCGAGAAGGTCACCTCGCCGCTGCGGTAATCGGGGAAATGCAGCGAGGTATCTGCGTTGACGATCCCGACAAGTCGGACGTTCGCGAGGTCCCATCCCTTGGCCACCATCTGCGTGCCGATGAGACAGTCGGCGTCGTGACGGCGGAAGCGCTCGTAGATATCGAAGTAGGCGTCACGAGAGCGCGTCGTGTCGCGGTCCATTCGCAACAGACGCAGCGATGGAAAGCGCTCCGCTACCTCTCGTTCCAGCCGCTCGGTCCCCATACCGAGTCCGCGGATGGCGGCCGACGCGCACGCTGGACAACGCTCCGGCAGCGGAATCGACATCCCGCAGTAATGGCAGTCACAGCGGCCACGTTCTGCGTGGTGCACGAGCGCGATGCTGCAGTTGCGGCACATGAGCGCCGCACCGCAGCTGCGACAGAGCACGACGGTGGCCGATCCCCGGCGATTGAGGAAGAGAATCGATTGGCCGCCGTCACGATGCGCGTCCGCGAGTGCGCGCTCGAGCGGATGCGACAGCGGTGAGCGGTTGCCCGCGCGCAGCTCGTCGCGAAGATCCACGACCTCGATTGGCGGCAGCATTCTGCCGGTGACGCGTTCCGGCAGCGTCAGCAGCTCCAGGTCACCCGTGTGCGCGCGGTAGTAGGTTTCGACGCGCGGCGTGGCGCTGCCGAGCACGACTGGCGCGCCGCAAAGCCGTCCGAGCTCGAGCGCTACGTCGACTGCGTGATAGCGCGGCACGCGATCCTGCTTATACGCAGACGCGTCCTCTTCGTCGACCACGATGATCCCGAGGTCCGGCACCGGCGCGAACACGGCGCTGCGCGAGCCGACGACGACGTCAAGCTCGCGATTGCGGATCCGTTCCCATTCATCGGCGCGTTCCGCGTCGGTCAATGCCGAGTGCACGACCGCGACGCGTTGCGGAAACCGCTCGGCAAAGCGCCGGATCATCTGCGGTGTGAGGGCGATCTCCGGGACAAGAACGACGGCGCCGCGACCGGACTCGAGCGCCGCAGCGATCGCTCGCAGGTACACCTCTGTCTTACCGCTGCCGGTGACACCGTGCAGGAGGACTCGCCGATGGCTGCGCTGCGCGATCTCATCGAGCAATGGTTCAGTTGCCAGCCGCTGCGCCGCGCTGAGCGATGGCGCAACACCGGCGTCGCGTGGAAGGCGCGCTTCCTCGACGGCGCGCGAGGTGGTTCGCGCACCGCGCCGCCGTGTCGGCCTGCTGGCCCTCACGCCCTTCGGCACCATGGCGCGGATCACTTCGCCCAGCGGGGCGACGTAACGCTCTGCAATCCAAAGCGCGAGATCGAGTTGCGCCTGGCCCAGGACCGGCGAGGAATCGAGCACGCCGGCGATCGGGCGTACGTCGTCGTGCTGCGTCGATGCCTCCCGGCTGACGACGTAGCCCATGACGGAGCGCTTGCCAAAAGGAATCTCGACTCGCACGCCGGGCAGCACCAAGGTGTCGAGGTCGTCGGGCA
>JBHEMA010000104.1:0-6808 GCA_046262795.1 Candidatus Dormibacteria bacterium
GTGCAGCACGTATGACTGATCCCGCCTGGCATCGACCGCGCGATGCAACGTCGGTGTCCGATCACGCTCTCCGCGACGCGCGTAATGACCCGTCGCGAGATGTGTCGCGCCCGCAGCACGCGCTCGCTCGAGCAGGACACCGAACTTGATCCGTTCGTTGCAGCGCACACACGGATTCGGTGTTCGTGCCGAAGCGTAGGCGTCTTCGAAGTCGCGGATGACACGCTCCGCGAACTCAGCCTCCATGTTCCAGACGTAGTGCGGCAAGCCGAGCGTTGCAGCCACGCGGCGCGCGTCCTCGACGGCGTCGATCGAGCAGCATCCGCGGTCGCGCAGCTGTTGCTGCGTCGACGGCCACATGGCGAGCGTCAGCGCGAACGCGCGACGGCCGCTGTCCGCGACGCGCGCGGCAGCGACGCTCGAGTCCACACCACCCGACGTCGCGACAGCGATAACCGCATCCTGCGGCACCAAGGTGAAGGGATCGTCAGGAACGCTAGCCGCCCGCGACGGCCGGGACGATGGAGAGCTCGTCGCGCTCCGAGATGGGCGTGTCGAGGCCCTGCCCGAAGCGGATATCGGAGTCATTGACGTAGATATTGATGAACTGGCGCAGCTTGCCCTGGTCATCGTAGAGGCGGTCGCGGAAGCCGGGGTACGTGGCGTCGAGGTTCTGCAGCGCCTCCGCGACGGTGCCACCGTCGACGTTCACCTCGGCGCTGCCGTTCGTCAGCCGCCGCAGGGGACCGGGGACTCGTACGGTGACAGGCATTGCGGGCGAGTCTAAATGAGCGGCCATCAGGCTCCGCCTCGGAGACGGTCGGCGGCGTCCCGCCCGATGATCGCGACGGCGACATGGCGCACCAACCCATGAACGCCGCGGCGCAGCGCGGCAACCACGATCGCGGGATCGAACAGCACGAGCCGCCGCGTTGCGCTACGGAAACCGAGATACACGACCGTCACCAGCGCAAGCGGCACCCACACGACTGCAGCCGCGGTTGAACCTTCGTGTGCAACCGTCAGGACGAGCGCGACGTCCGCCGCGATCACAGCGAGCAGTGGCATCACGAGCGTGTGCAGAACGCCGCGAGCTGACGTACGAGCATGGGTGGCGAGCACGAGCACCGCGGCCGCAAGACCGATGGCCGAGGCGACGAGCGCCGTCGATGCAGCACCGCGGGCCAGCACAACGCCGGTCGCACCCGCCCCGGCACATGCAACGACGAACGCAACGTTCCACCAGGCCGCCGACGACACGTCGCGCAGCGGCTGCACTGTGTCACGCCAGTGATCGTTCTCGACTGAAGAGGTGCGCCGCTCGACGCGCTGCAACCCGGGCGCATCTGCGCTCAGGATGCGCGCCTGCACCAACAACGGGGCGATGTGTGTCTCGTCCTCGAGCGGCGCGGCATAGCGCTGGGCCGGCAGCAACTCACCGCGACGCATCACGACCTGGCCAACGCCGTCGATGGCCCATGTCATCGTCACGAACATGCTACCGAACGCAGCCATCATGGCTGCCCCCGTTCCCACGAGCGTCCAGTCCACAGACACCGGCCGCCCGAGGACGAAACCGAGCGCGGTCCGTATCGCGTAGCCCGCACCGACGAGTGCGAGGATGAGCGCGCGACCGGGAGTGAGCGCTACCAGCGAGCGGCCGATGCGCGGCGACACGTGCGCGCGAAGCCACTCGTAGAGGACCGCCTCGATGACGACCGCTCCGAACCCCGACAGGAGCACGGCGCCGTACGGGCCCGGAAACACGCGCAGTGCGAGCCAGATCGCCGCAGCGACTCGCAGCACGCACACGACGATCGCGAGACGTACCTCGCGCCGTCCAGCCCACGGGGGAAAACGATTGCGCTGCTTGAACGTCGAGTATGCGCTGTCCCGGCCCAGGCCGCGAAGGTCGTTGATTGTGTAGCGCGCCTGATAGAACAGAAACTCGAACACCGCGGTGAACGCCACCGTGAGACCGAACGCCTCCCAGCTGAGACCGGCGACAGCCGCGGAGAGCGCCCAGGCGGTCGGAATGATCGTGCCCTTGTTGATGAGGTCGCCGGGGCGCGGCAGGATGAGATACGACCGGAGCGGACGTCCCAGGCGAGCGGAGGTCGACTCGACGGGTGTGATCGTGCTGAGTCGCGTGGCGAAACGCCACATCGCAAGACCGCCCCGCGTGTCGTCACGGATGACGAGCAGCAGCAGAACGATAGCGCTCGCGTAGAACGCGGCCGCCAGGACCTGAAGATCGACGGGTCGCGTGAAGAGCACACAGAGGACGGTGGTGCCCGTGAACAGCACGCCGAGGCTGGCGACGCTGACGAGGTTGAGCAGGCGGTAGTGCACGAGTCCGCGACGCTGGCTGACGAGCGACTCGGTGAGGTGTGCGAAGCTCGGCAGCTTCATCGCCGCGCCGCCGCGGAAGCTGACCTCCGGCGCGTCGGCAACACGCTGCAGCTCGGCCTCCACCATGCGGGTGTAGTACGAGCGCATGAGGTTGACGTTGCTCAGCACCGCGTAGAAGCCGATGATGCCGAGCGGTCCGATGGGCACGACCGCGAGCAATTCGGGAGGAACGGTGTTGCCGGGCTTGTCGCAGAGCAGATGCGTGAAATCACACGAGGTTGCCAGCCAGTACCCGAGCGGCCCGAACAGCACCACTGCCAGACTGAACAGCGCCGCGATGACCGTGTTGTACGTCTGCTGATCGGCACGCAGCGCGACATAGTCCGTGTCGAGCGTGCGGAGGTATTCGCGCCGATCCTCGCGCCCCTCGTCACCTGTGCTGAGCGCACCCTCTGCGGGAGTGGTCAGGCGCGAAACGTCGACATCGTCCATCGCTGCGCTGTCACGGAGCAGCGTTGAGCTCGACCACCAGCGGGCTCCGCTCCGCGCGCGCCGTGGCGCCGTTCACGAGATCGTCGAACACCAGCTGCGACCACGACTCCATGCTCAGGTAGCGGTCACGCATGGTCTCGATGGGAAGGACCTCGCCTTCGAGCTTGTGTGTCTCGCGCACATCGACGAAACCGAGCGTCGGCTCCACCAGGAACACGAGCCCCAGATGGACCTTGCTCACCGGGCTGGAGTCGTCGTTGAGCGCAGCGACGAGATGGGCGGTCGCGGGCGACGCACAGCGGATCTCCTCCTCCCATTCGCGACGGAGGCCACCGATGACGGGGTCGCCGCCTCCACCATCGCCGGGGTTCACGTGACCGCCGATGCCCAGCGAGTAGAGGTGGTGGAGCCGGCGTTCGCTGGAACGCCGGAGGCGCCGCGTGATGAGATACGTGTCGTCGTGCGGGTGGTGCACCACGCAGTACGGAATGATCTGTTGCAACGACGGGTCGTTCTCCACCTGCGACCGTCGCCGGTACTCTGACGAGGCACGCACCGTGCGCAGCACGCGCTCGAGGCCTCGACTGACAAGGCCGTGCCAGGCGCCGTCGGGAAAGATCGTCGTGCGCGGCACGCAGAGGACGTCCTCGTCGCCGGGGTCGTGGCGGGCACGGCGCGCACGCGTCCCCGCCGCCGCTCGCGCGCTGGTGCCCACGTGGCGCATTATCCCGGCCGCCGGGGACGCCTGTTTCACACGAGCCGCATCGGGCGACGATTGACAGCACCATGCCCGAACTTCCCGAGGTGACGGCGCTCGCCGGAGCGCTCGCCGAGCACCTCACCGCCGCGACCGTCGAGTCGCTCTCCATGCGCTCGGTGGCGGCGCTCAAGACCTTCGATCCCCCGCTCGACGCGCTGCGCGGACGTGTCGTGACGGGCTGCACACGCCACGGCAAGTTCCTCGATCTTCAGCTCGATCCGCTGCACCTGGTCGTGCACCTCGCGCGAGCTGGCTGGTTGCGGCTGGTCGAGCGCGAGACCACGGCCCGCCCCTCACTGCGCGGCCCACTGGTCATGGTCGTCGGCTTTCGCGACGGCCGGTCGCTGCAGATCACCGAGCAAGGGACCGAGCATCGCCTCGCCATATATGTCGTGCGTCATCCGAACGACGTTCCCGGCATCGCACGTCTCGGCCCCGACGCGCTCGACGGCTCGCTGACGCCGGAAGCGCTCGGCGGCCTGCTGCGCAGCCGGCCCGGCAACGTCAAGGCCGCGCTCGCTGATCAGTCGCTCATTGCGGGCATCGGCAACGCGTACTCGGATGAGATCCTGCACGCCACGCGCATGTCGCCGTTTCGCTCGAACGCGGCGCTCACCGACGACGAGATCGCTGCGCTGCACGACGCCATGAGCGCGGTGCTGCGCGACGCCACCGCCGCGGCGCGCGACGGCGCGCCGACGCGGCTCAAGCAGGAGAAGCGGTTGCGCATGCGCGTCCACGGACGCACCGGCCAAGCGTGTCCAATCTGCGGTGACGTCGTCCGCCAGGTCGCGCTGGCGTCGCGCTCGTTCCAGTACTGCGCCACCTGCCAGACGGGTGGCAAGATCTACGCCGACCGGCGCATGTCGAAGCTGCTGCGATGACCGACAGCTTGGAGCGCGCGCTCTGGTCGCTGCGCGCGTACGACATTTTGTCTCTGGCAACGGTCGGCCACGACGGTCCGCAGGTCGCCGGCGTGTTCTTCGCTCCCGAGCTGAGCGACGAGGGGATCCGGCTCGTCATCGCGACGATGGACGACACCGCGCTGCAGCGCGCGCTCAGGGAGGACCGGCGCGTGGCGTTCATCTGCTCGCCGGGCAACACCTCGCGGTGGATCCAGGGCACCGGCAGCGCGCAGGTGATCGACGACGCCACCCGCCATCCGGATCTGCACGAGCGCCTGCTGGCGCACGCACCGGGCGCGCGCGCATACGTCCAACGCTTCGCTGTCGTGCCCGCGATCATCGCCGTGCGGCGCTTGAAGATCGTCGAGGCAATAGACAGCTCTCCGATCGTGCTCGATCTCTGAATCGAGTGCCGCGTCAGCGCGACGTGATGCTGCGCAGCGTCTCGAAGAACGCAGGGTCGGAGATCGATGCACTCTCGGCGCCTTCGATCTGCGACGCGCCGGTTGTCGAGTCGGCGAGTGACGCCGCGACTGCGAACGCCATGGCCAGACGGTGATCGCCGCGCGCATCCAGGCGAGCTGCACGCAATCGACACGGCCCGCGCACGGCGATGCCGTCTTCGGTTTCATCAACCGTCGCGCCCATGGCGCGGAGCCCTGCGGCGATGCCCCCGATGCGATCACTCTCCTTGCGTCGCAATTCGGAGGCGTCGCGCACCACCGTCGTGCCGTCGGCCTGCGTCGCCGCGACACAGATGACGGGGATCTCGTCGACGCAGCGCACGGTCAGCGCACCCTCGATCACCGTACCGTGCAGCGCCCGGCCCTGCACCGCGACATCCGCCACGGGCTCGACTCCGGCGGCCGCGCCCGTCTCCTCCACCGATACCTCTGCCCCCATCGCGCGGAGCACCTCGATGATTCCGGTGCGTCCCGGATTCACCCCGATGCCGTCACATCGGATGCGCCACGTCTCACGCGCCGCGGCGAGCGCGAGGAAGAACGCGGCCGCGCTGATGTCTCCCGGGACGCGCACGCCGAACGGCTGCACGTCATGCGGCGTGACACACACGCGCGTTGCCTCGGTGCGGACGTCGACGCCGCATGCGCGCAGCAGACGCTCTGTGTGATCGCGAGTTGGGGCGGGCTCCGTGACACTCGTCTCGCCGTCGGCGCTCAGCGCAGCCAGCAAAATCGCCGACTTCACCTGCGCGCTCGCAACATCGAGCATCCAGTTGACGGGCCGGAGCTCACTCGCGCCCTGCAGCACCAGCGGCGCGCTTCCATTCGACGTGCGCACATCCGCGCCCATCGTGCGGAGCGGCTCGGCCACGCGCTCCATCGGCCGGCGGCGCAGCGACACGTCACCGTCAAGCGTCGCGCTGACGTCATGGCCGGCGAGCGCACCTGCGAGCAGCCGCATCGGTGTGCCCGAGTTGCCGCAGTCCAACGGTGCCGCGGGCGAGCGCAGGCTCTCGCCCGGACCCGACCCGTCGATGGCAATGCGTCCGCGCCCGAACTCACGCACCCATGCGCCGCACATGCGCAGGCATGTGATCGTCGACTGCACGTCGGCCGCGGGCGAGCAGTTGCCGATGTAGCTGCGCCCGCGCGCCAGCGCACCGATGATCAGAGCGCGGTGGCTGATCGACTTGTCACCTGGAACCGTGACGCTGCCGTCGACACGCGCGGCGGGCCCAACACGCTCGGTGGTCATCCCGCGAGCATGCTGCGAAGGAAACGCTCAGCAGCTTCGACCGGATGCTCGCGGTCACCGTCGATGGCGTTGATCACGCCCGAACCGACCACTGCAGCTTCAGCGCGACCGCGGAGTCGCTCCAGGTGTTCGTGTGTGTGCAGGCCGAACCCGAGCGCCCGCGGCAGCGCGGTCAAATGTCGCACCGAGTCGAGCAGCGTCATCGCCTCGGGCGCGAGCGCCTCTCTCGCTCCGGTCACACCCGTGACGCTCACGCAGTAGAGGAAGCCCGCGGCGCCGGCGCACACGCGCGCAAGGCGTTCTGGCGTCGTCGTCGGTGCTACCAGCGGAATGAGCGCCAGCCCGGCGCCGTGGGCGGCGTCTCGCAGCGTCGCCGACTCGTCCGCCGGGAGGTCCGGAACGATCACGCCATCCGCGCCCGCGTCGTAGGCGTCACGGACGAACGCGTCGATGCCGTACGCGAGGACGGGGTTGATATACGTCATCGGCGCGAGCGGGATGGTCACGCCGCGCTGTCGCGCGTCGTTGATCTGCTCGATCGCGAGATGCAGCGTCATGCCGTTGCGCAGTGCTTCCGTGC